>VXNJ01000015.1 GCA_009840625.1 Chloroflexota bacterium
GGTGACCGTGACCTCGGTGGCCCCGTCCTCCTCCCCCACGCCGGTGGGGCTGGCGGAGAGGCTGGCGGGGATTCTGGCGATTATGGCAACGCTCAAAGACCCATCAGCGAAGTTATTCTCTTTGTCGGTGGCCCGGATGGTGACCTCGTAGCGGTTGTCCTGGTCCTGGTCTGCCGGGTTGGCGTAGTCCTGACCCGGCAAGGACAGTACGCCCGTGCCGGCGTCAATGGTGAACCGGGCCGCGTCGGCTCCCCCGGCGATGCTCCACACGATGTCGGCCACGCTGTCCACCGGCTCGCCTTCGATGCCGGGGGTATCCGACTGCCAGTCCGTGTCTTCATACACCGTGGCGTCGGCCAGCCCGGTGATGATGAAATCCCCCAGGTGCCAGGTGTTGGTAATGGTACCCTGGGCGCGGTCGCCCCGCAGCGCAAAAACGGCGTTGGACGGGGCGAGCTCCGACAGCTCCACCAAAAAAGTTTCCGGCTCCTCGCGCACCATGTCCCGCAGGGCCTCAACCTCGAAAGTGGCGCTGGTCTTGCCGGCCGGAATGGTTACCGTTTGCGGCGGCGTCACTGCGGTGTAGTCCACGCCGGCCCGGGCGCGGGAAACCGCCGCAACGGTAAAGTCGTCGCCGGTGTTGGCCTTTAGGGTGATGTCCCCGGCGGATTCGGTGACCGTGGTCACGCCGTCAACCGTGGTCTCGGTGTACTGGGACACCGGGCCGCTCACCGCAACGGTGAACTGGACCTTCTCCCCCTCGGCGGCAGTGGCGTCGCTGATGGACACCACCGCGTTGTCGTCGTCGGTAATGGTTACGACCGCGGGGATGTTGATATGAGTTATTCCGGAACGGCTAAAATCGAACGTGTAAATGTCCAATTCGAAAGATTCGTCTTGCTCGTCAATCTGGTCCTCCGTGGTCTGCACCGTAAAGGACCGCTCATAATAGTGGCGCTCGACAGTATCATAACCCTGAAGAAGCTCTCCTTCTACACCCTCCGGCTCAGCCTTGATTTCGGATGGGTCCAGCACCGCAACCTCTTCGTCGGTGAGAAAGTCAATGAATAAAATTCCCACATAATCATGGCCTAGTTGAGTTAAAATTTTACTATCGACAGCCGTGTTGGGACGCGGGGTGTAGTCCTGGCTGGAAGCCGGCGCGCTGCCATAGCCGCCTTTGGTCCGCCAATAAAATTCTGTGATGTTGCTTCTGGGCTTGGGGCGGGCGACGGTCACGGTCACGCTGCCGCCTTCCGTTACCGGGCCAACAGTTACTTGCAGGGTTTTAAAGACGCCGTCGGTGATGGTCACCGCGACTTCCGGAGTGTCAGTCAGGTCGGTATAGTCCGCGCCCACGGGCGTATGGGTGATGGTCACCGACTTGTTGTCGCGGTTCAATGCGCGGACGCTCACGGTTTGTGGGATATCCCAGTTGGCTGGGGTAAAGACCAGGAATCTCTTGTCGGTACCCTCTTTTTCCACTCGCAACGAGCCGGAGGGGGTTTGGCCCAGGGTGACGGTCACGTCCCCGCCATCGGGCTGGGAATTCAGGGAGACTTCGTAGGTTTGCACGCTGCCCGGGAAATTCGGGTCGCTGACCTGCACCACGGTCAGCGCGACCTCTGAAACCTTGATGCCGCGGGTATCGTCGTCGGTGATTAGCACGGGAAGGGGGAACTGCGCGGCGCGAGTGAATCCGCTTCCGCTGGCGGTGTGGATAATGGTCGCGTCGCGCCGGTCGTCCGGGTTGTCCAGGTCATCGTTCACGGGAGTGACCTTCACGGTCTGCTCGAGCATATAGTTGTCGTCATTGAAGGTCAGCGAAGTCTTGTCCAGCTTCAGGGCGTCCGTGTCGCCGTCCAGTGTGAGATGGACCGTCATTGTCCCGCCGGGCGGGTGCTCGATGCGGACGGCGTAGTTGCTGGCGGCGCTGGGTTCGCCCACTGTGACCGGATTCTTGGAAAAGATCAGTTCCAGCTTGTTGACGTCGACCCGCGCGGTCTGCGTGGCGGTGTTGCCGTCCTCGTCGGTGGCGCGAAGGGTCGCGACATAGACGTTGTCCTGGTTGTGGTCTTGCGGGTCGTCGTATTCCAGCGCCGGCAGGGACAACACGCCGGTGTCGGGATCGACGCTGAAGACGGCCCCGTCCAATCCTTCCACCGACCAGGTCACCGCGCCGATGCCGCCGGTTGCGACGGGAACGGCGGGCAGCGTAAAGGGCTTGCCCTGCACGGTATGGCTGTCGTCAATCGGGGCAATGGACAGATCGGGCTGGTCGTTGTCGCGGATGGCGACCAGGGGCAAGCGTCCCGTGGTGGAGTCAACCATATAGCCATGGTACTCCAAAGGAAGCGTGGGGTTGCGGAAGTCGGTCGGGCGCGAGGCGACGGCGATTCCGAAGTCCTCGTCGCCCTCGTAAACCGAGTCGTCGGTGGTGGGAATCCGAACGGTGATGCGCGGGAAATGCCCCCGGATGTCGCTGCGCTTGTAATCGCGGCCATTTTCCTGATCCTGCGCCGTCAGTGGCTGGTAGTCGTCCATTGGCGTTGCCGCCGCGCCCGACTGCGGCGTCGCTTCCGTCCACAGAACGCGGATATGTTCATTGGTCTGGTCCGGGAGCGGGCTGACCACCTGGAACTCCACCTGGGCCTTCTTGCCTTCGTCCACCACGACGTCGGGAATCAGGAGTTCCGACGCGCTGTGATCGCTGTTTTCAATGGTGATAGTAGCCACGCTGCGGCGAGGGTCGATGTTGATGTCATCTGAAGAGTCCACCAGCGTGACGGTAAAGTGTTCATCCCCTTCGACCAGGCCGTCCTGCACCAGGGGAATATCGATGCTGCTGCTGTCCGATCCTCGCGAAATGGACACGATGCGGCTGTGCAGCGGTTGGCTGCCGGGCAGGTAATCCTGGAAGGCGGTGGTGGTCCCGTCCTCAATGGCAATGGTCACCGTTTCGTCTGTCGTCGGCGGCTTGTGCAGCTTGACGGTGATGGTGGCTTTCCCGTCCTTCTCTCGGAACTTGGCGTCGCTGATGTAAGCGTAAGGCTTGTCGTCGTCCAGGATGGTGAAGGTCTTCGCCGGGCCCCGCTCGGACTCATCGTCAAACCTCCACTCGCCCACCCCGTACGGTTGAGCTCGGTTCCACACAATGAAGGTCTCGTTGGTTTCCGGGCGCGAGTCGGCAACGATGGCCAGCGGGTAGGTAGTTTCATATACGCCCTCGTCCAGGTTTTTCCAGTAAGGGGCAGCCGCGTCGTTTGCGGTATGGCACTGGGCCGGGACGAACCCAATTCTGCCCTTTTCCTGGAAATACACGTCCACGTCAGCCCAGGGAGGGTTATCCGGCGACGGGTGGACTCCGGCGTCGACGGAGATACCCTGGAAAAGACCAAAACTCGGTTCAGTGACAAAGCAGACAATGATTTCGGCATGAGTCTTGTTAGCGTTCGCGGGAAAGCTGTTGTCGTAGGCTGATGAGTCGGTGCGGCGCACTTTGACCTTGGCAATGGTGGGCGCGTCTCCGGTCGCCTCCGGGATGACCAGCGGGCCCGGGCTGTCCAGGTCCAGCTGATATGGATCCTGGCCGGGGACCTCGACGGTAACGGAGTCCACCCAGATGCGAAAGGTTTGCGTGTCCACAATGGTGGTTCTGACGCTGCGTTCCAGGAAAACGAAATCAGAATCGATGCCGCTGATTACGGCCTCAAAATCCTCGTCGGCTTCGTTGTATCCGTCCCACAGCACCGTGGTAGAGACCTGCTTTTGTATCTCCCCAGGCTGGAAGGTGACCGGCGTCGGAGGCACCGGCGTATAGTCCTGCTCGCCATCCGCCAGCGCGCCGCCAGTACGGGCTGAAACGTCCCTGGTCTCCCAGTTTATGGTGACCGGCGACGTCTGGGCGGGATACATACTGATGATGTAGCCAGCCTGCGGCGGGGTAGCCCGGCGGTTGGTTGGCTCGTTCACCCGTCTAACGCCGTGGATGAAGAAGCCGATGCCGTCGTCGTTGGTGATTGTGCCGACGCCGGTGGGGTCGGCGAAAGTGGCGCCGCCGGCGTGAACCAGCTGGACGCGGAACCGCTCGTCATTCTCGGGCACATCGTCGGGTACGGTAGCCACCCGGATGACCTTGCGGGTCTCCCCGCTGACGAAGTTGAGGGGCATCCGTACCAGCGTTCCCTGGTAATCCTGGTTCGCCGTGCTGGCGGTGGCATCTTCGGTCACCCAATAGACGGTGAAGTCCTTCTCGGAGGCCTCCGACAGGGTGACGGGAAATTCCAGGTCCGCGCCCTCTACCGCCGAAGCATCGCCGATGGACATCCGGGGGCGGGGGTCGTCGTCGCGGATGGTGGCTATCGTCACCGCGTTGAGGAGGGTGGCTCCGGTCACCGTCGGTGTCACCATCACCCGGAACTGCTGCTCGTCCTCGTCAATGGTGTCCTGGAGGGTCGTGACCAGCAACAGTGGCGCCGTGGATTCGCCCGCCGGTATGGTGACCGTCTGGGTGGAGACGGCCTGGTAGTCGCTGCCGGCCTTGGCCGTCCGCGCGTCGCTGGTGCTGACGCCGCCGTCTTCGGTTTTCCAGGAAAAGGTCACGTCCTGGGTGGAGACTGGGTGCACTTTCGCCTCGAACTCAAAGACGCCGCCCTCGGTCACCTTGGACCGCAGCGGCGTCACCGACAATGCCGGGCCGTCCACGATGCCCACGCCGGAGTTCATGCTCAAGGGAACCGGGTCGCCTTCGCTGTACCCGGAGCCGAACAGTTCCTTCAGTTCCGCGGCGGTGGCGCCGGTGAAGGACGGGGCGCCGCTGACCGCGATGTTAAAGGTCTCTGTCGGTTCGTCCACCGTGTCGGAAATGGTGGACACGCTGGCGCGGGCGCTGGTCTGCCCGCGGGGGACGTGGAAGGTCAAGGCAGTCTGTTGGAAATCGGCGCCGGCGGTAGCCGCGCCGGTGCCGCTGCCGCCGACGGCATTGGCGGAAAAGGTCACGTCGTAGGGAATTGGCCGGGACATGGACAGGGTAAAGAAAGCGGTTTCACCCTCGCGCACGAAGGGCTGGTCCTTCATGATGGACACGCGGAGCTCTTCGTCGTCGTTGTAAATCATTCCGGTGACTTCGACGTCGCTACTGGGGCATGATCCGCCGCCGGGGAAGCAGGCATTGACCGGATCGCTGAAGCGCACCGGCACCACCTCGTCGGGCTCCTCGTCGTAGTCGCCCAGAACTTCTACTGACAGGGTGGCCGCCACCGCCCCCGGCGGGATGGTCAGCATACCCGTCCCAAAGTCGGTGAAGTCCAAGCCCGCCCGGGCCGGGACCTCGGTGCGGCCCGGGGTTCCCGGGGCATAGTCAACGGAAATCGTCTTGCCGCTGGGTTTGTCCAGTCTCGCGTGAAAGTCCAGCGAAACGGGTTGGTCGTCGTCGCGCTCCGACACCGCGGGCGCGTTGAAGTACATCGTCGGCGGCTCATCATTGTCCCGGATGGTGACTTTGGAACGGACGACGCCAAAGATATCCAGGGCGCTGACCTGATGGGGGAGGGTATTGGGGTGGTTTTTGAAGTCCAGCCCGTGGATGACCTTGACTCGCAGCCACAGGCATTCGTCGGGTTCGTCTATCTGGTCATCAAAGGTTCGCAGCTTGAACTCTTTGGCCCTCTGTCCCGGCCCCATGCCCTCGCGTACCCGGGGATAAATCTCATAGTCAACATCCTGCGACGCAGTGATGTCATTGCCCCCTTCGCGGCAAGGGGCAATATCCCTGGCCCAGGTTCCGAACTCAAAGGCCACGGATTCATTGTTCTTGAGCAGGCGCTCCATTTCGATCTTGACCTTTGCCTCGCCTCCCTCGGTCACGGTCACGTCAGTGATATACGCCTTCACTGGGGGCTCGTTGTCGGTGATAATTCCCTCTGCCGTCACCTCCGCGACGGCATTGCCGTCGGCATCGACGCCGGAGACTTTCAAGTCGCCGGTGGGGTTGGTCAACTTCAGGATCACCGTCTCGGCGCCTTCCACGAAGCTGTCATCCACCGTGGGCACACGGATCCGGGCGGTTGGGCTGAACTCGCCGTCAAGGGTGAACGTGCCGGAGGTTGCGGTAAAGTCGGCGGCGGCGGCGCTGCCGGCCTCCGCCTCGTAGTCAACGGTGCCGTATCCGTTTCCGTCCACCTCCACTTCGAAAACCAGGTCATTCCCTTCCTCGGCATCTCCCACCGGACGAACGATGAGAACGTCCGAGTCCTTGCGGTCCAGGTCCACTATGGTTACGGTCAGGTCGACGACATCGTTCAATTTTCCGTCGGCGTCAGGAAAGACCCTGGTACCGCTCACCAGTCGAATGGTGAATGTTTCCTCCCCTTCGCTGCTGTCGCTGTCCGCAATGATGGGAATCTCTATCGTATGTTCCCATACAGCGTCGTTGAGCTCATTCGGCGGGCCCAGGTCAAGAATGACTCCAGACAATGGAATCCCTTCGAGAAGAATGGTTTCATCGGATGGCAGCCCCTGGTAGTCGGTGCCCCTTGTAGCCGTATCGGTGCCGCGCCCGGTAGCGGCGAGTACGCGGACCTCATCCGTATGCCCCGAGTCCCGGGGGTAGGAGACCGTGACCTTTGCCGAATTAGCGTAGTCATCAGGGACCCTGGGGGTCTCAAGGGTGACGGCCAATACCAGAGGGGTCTCGGAATCAGTGGTTTGGGCGGCGGCTTCCTGGCCGGCCCCGCCAAGGACGGCAAAGACCGCGATAGCCAGGAGGATGGCGCCCGCCCCGATGGCGCGCCGCCGGGAAGCGGTTCGCAGCCAACCGTGGAGTCCTGTAGGAGCGGGTCTCATTGCACTGTCGTCAAATCCAAAATTGACGCGGGAATTCGTGATTTCTTCCACCGGGGCCAGACTGAAAACAGGACTGCAATTCATCGCTTGATCATTGTAAGTCCAATCATTATACAGCAGAATCAAGTATAATCAACGATTACGCCAATCAACGATGGGTTTTGCAATTACATCAGGTCATCTGGAGTGGTATTATGCAGGGGGCAGCGAAGCGAGCGGTCAGCCATCATCGCGAGTTCGCCGGCGAACCATGCGCCGGCGATTAATGGCGGAGCGGACTGCGCCCGCCGCGCGGTGCTGTTCCAGATCCGGACGGTCGGGCCAGCGTCCCGAGCGGAACCAGCTCAACCGGGTGCGTCGCAGTGGTTGGTTCGTCTTTACGGATTGAGGCGAATACGAATAGAGGGCGCCATGGAACAAATTTATCCCGAGGGAGAAGACCTCAGACCGGCGGATCTGCTGGATTCACTGCTGCTGAAGGTGCGGGATCTGGGGGCCGCGGTGGAGAAGTGCATGGAAGCGGAGCTGGACGGCTCCGGGATCTCCTCCGCGGAGATGCGAGTGCTGGCCGTATGCGCGGCGCATCCCGGCTGCACCGCCGTTGAAATCTCCCGCCTGATCCCGCTGGATCCCCCCACCGTGAGCCGGCTGGTGCACCCGATGACTCAGAGGGGGTTGCTATCCCGGCGTCGCTCACGAACCGACCGGCGGGAGGTGCAGTTGCGCGCCACCACCGACGGGCTGGCACTGCTCATGGACGTTCAACTTGCCGTGGAGCAGGCTTCAGTCCAGTTCCTGAGTTCCCTGAGTCGGGTCGAGCAGCGCGGCTTCCAACACGCCGTCGACAAACTGCTCGCCAACAATTCCTGATGGGGAGGGCCGCGTCAATGCCCTCGGGCGCACTCAGGCGAAGCCCAGGACCCTGCCGAAGGCGATGGACGCTATGGCCCCGGGTTGATTGCGCCAATCCTCCAGGGATTTGACCAACCGGTTGAAATCTTCCTCAATCGCGGTCCCGTAGGTCTTCGCTGCCTTCGTCATTTCGTCCGACAGGAACCAACCCTTGACCAACCGGTAGAACGCATCCACGCCCTCCGATCCTGAGTAGGTTTCGAAGGTGGGGGACACTTGCAGGTTGGTGAATCCGGCCTTTTCCAAATGGAATTGGAGTTCTTTGCCAATCTGCGGATGCCCGTCGTCCGCTTGCAGCAGTTCCGAGAATATTTCCCAGCCCCGATTCAGATCCTTGTTCTCCGGAAACACGAAGCTGGAGCCAATTATCATCTCCCGGCAGTGCAAGATGCCGCCCGGCTTCAGCACCCGTCGAGCCTCCGACAATGCGGCGGCGGTGTCGGGAATGTAGGCCAGGATGTCGCAACAGTTGACTATATCGAAGTATCCATCGTCGTAAGGCATGAGCGTAGCGTCTGCAACCTCAAACGTCGCGTTAATCACACCGTGCTCCGCCGCTAGAAGCTGGGCCAATTCCACCTGCGACGGCTCCATGTCTACGCCGTACATCTCCCCAGGGACCACTGACCTAGCCAAGGCTATCGAAATATGTCCCGGTCCGCAGCCCAGGTCAAGGACGCACTGACCCGGAGCCAGAAAAGGCTGCAGCAACACGTTGAGTTCATTTTCAGGTGCTTGCAGGAGGAAATCGATGTAATCCCGTCCATACCCCATGGTGTAGTCCGGAGTTGAGTTGTGGTTATTCGTTGATGACATGCGCTGTTTCCTCAATATGGATCTTTTCTTGCTGCCACAGAGCTTGGATTGACAAATCGACAATATGTGTAACGACCGAATCCAACTCGGCGCGGACGCCTCCTGGGACGCTTGAAGGCGAACCCTAGTCTATGCTGGTAGTTTAAGCAATCGCTCCGGCTCAGACTGACCCCAAGTCGGTCCGACACAAACCGCCGTACCACTTTCCAATACCGATTGGCGATTGCCATGCCCGACAACGACAGCGCCGCCGCCGTCAACTCCTCTTGCTGCGGTTGGTCAAGGTCGGGGGGGCTGAAAGGGGTATGTATCGCCGGAAATTGGCTATAGGCTATAAATGAACCTTGGGAAGGCGCCGGGATTTCCGGCATTCTGGTGTTAGCTACACGCCCAGATGCAAGAGACCCCAGATACGCCTTCCCTGATAATGCTATCAGATGCAAAATAGGTATCATTGCAGTCGGTGCCAGCTTGGGCTATGCTTGAAAGCGGCGAGAGGCTCCTCCATGCCGTGAGTCGGCACTCTCCTATGGCGCAGAAACCCTGTAAGTGTCGTGGATTGTATCACCGAACTCACTGACTGTGAACAGTGCGTCGCTGCACGGCACAGGGCGTCAATCGGCGCGGTCGCGTTTACGGAGTCCCTTTCCGATAGAAAAGGGTGTCGTACAGTTCTCAAGGGTCGGAACAGCCCTGTCGCCCAATGCGACATTCGGGCGAGGCCCCATCAAGAGATAAACGGATAATCGATGCGCACAGTCCTGGTCTATTCGATCCTCCTGTTTCTGGGATTGGGCTTATCGCAGGGATTGCCCGCCATTCTTGGGGACTTCCCTGACGTTCTGGCCAACGGGATCCGGGTGCTGACGCTGACCGGACTGGCGTTCATCATGATCCGCGTGGGCTTCGAGTTTCACATCGAGAAGTCCAACCTGGGACAGTACGGCTGGGACTACCTGGTAGCCTTCACCGCCGCGTCGTTTCCCTGGATTTTCGTCACCGGATACTTCGTGTTCGTCATGCTGCCGCCGGAGTTCTGGGCATCCAGCGACGCGTGGAAAGAGTCTTTGCTGGCCGGCCGGTTCGCCGCCCCCACCTCCGCCGGCGTGCTGTTCAGCATGCGGGCGGCGGCAGGTCTGGGCGCCACCTGGCTGTTCCGCAAGGCGCGCATCCTCGCCATATTCGACGACCTGGACACGGTTCTGCTGATGATCCCGTTGAAGATGCTGATGGTGGGGATCGCCTGGCAATTGGGCGCGACGGTCGTGGTGATGGCGGTCCTGCTGATCGCCGCGTACATCTGGCTGCACCGGCTGCCCATGCCCGTCACCTGGCGGTGGGTGCTGCTGTACGCCGCTCTGATTGTCGGGGCCAGCGAATTGCTCTACGCCTGGGGCAAGCTGATCGACCCGACCGTGCCGATTCACATCGAGATTCTCCTGCCGGCATTCGTCGTGGGCTGTCTGGCGCGGCCCCGGGGCGAGCAACATGCGGATGATGACGACGCTGCCGCAGTGGAACACGCGCTGCACGAGGCGATGGAGCGGCCCAGCGAGCGACGGGCAGCCTGGGCGGTCTCCGCCACGTTCATGGTGTTGGTTGGATTGAGCATGCCGCTGATTTTTGGCGGACCGGACGCCCAGCACCCGGCCCATTCGGAATCTTCCCTCCATGCCGCAGCGCCGGCCAGCGCCGTGGACGACCCGGCGGTGCATGGCGGCGCGGTTGAGGGCAGGTACACCGACACGATCACCGCCCGACAGCCCAGCCTGAGCTGGACTGCAATGGCAGCGCACGTCCTGGCGCTGACTGTTTTGAGCAACCTGGGCAAGATGTTTCCGGCGTTGTGCTATCGAAGGGAGGCCCACTGGAAGGAACGTTTGGCCCTGGCCATAGGGATGTGGCCGCGAGGAGAGGTCGGCGCCGGAGTTCTGGTCTTGAGCCTGAGCTACGGCATCGGCGGACCCATTGTAACGGTGGCGATGCTGTCGTTGGCGCTGAACCTGGCGTTGACCGGGGTGTTCATCCTGGCGGTCCGTAAACTGATCGAGGGCGTGCCCGATGCTTCGCTGAAATCCATGCCGGATGATCTGCGGCTTCGACCCTGAAGAAGTCTCCGGGTACGCGATAATGCTTGGGAGGTCCACCCAAGGGGTGCCGCTCTCACCGTTTTCCTTGCGCCAACGAGCGCAGGACCGGTTGGGCCCGGCCGTCCCCACTGGAGGCCTGCGAGCGGTTTTGCGGAGGCCTCGCCTTGACTGCCAGGCCGCAATGAACCGGTACAAGCTGCACGGAGGAGGGATCGCGCTGTGCGGGCCCTTTTCGCAAACCAGCCAATAAACTGCCGAATCGCGGAACGGCAGCCAGGTTCGCCAGCCTCCGGCCTAGCCGCAATTGCTGACACCAGCCTGCTGACGACGGCAGCCTCGGGCTGCTACGCTGAAGTCATGGTATTCGCGCTCGCGCGAATTCTGGATACCCAAACCCGGTTGCCTTTCGTCTACAGCGGCCAGCTGGTCCTGATATTGGGCGATCCCACGTCGCCATAGCACATTGCCCCGACCGGTTTGCTGAAAAAGGATTAGTGCGCGGCGCGGAACCCGCTCCGACGCCATGCCTTGGAGGTCATAATGTGCAAGCAATTTCTCCTGGACAATGGAATGCCAGTCCCCGACCTCAGGAGGAATTCACTTGCAAACGAAGCAGCCGGCATTGCCGGCGCCTACCAAGAACATCAACCCGGACCAAGCCGATCTCAACCACGCCATCCGCAGTTACGTGCAAGCCCACCAGCGTTTGCACGGGCAGAAGCGGACCGCCGAGGCCTTGGGCGTGTCCCGCCACACCCTGTGGCGTTATTCGGAAAAGGGCCACTCCGGACGCGCCGTGCCCGCCGCCGTCCTGGACACCGTTGGCCGGAGCGTCCGCGACATCGAGGCGGCCACGCTGGAGATCATCATCGACCTGGAGGGGCTGCGTCCTGACCCGGCCCTGCGCCCCCTGCGCCGGAAACTGAAGGACGCGCTATTGCTTCTGTGCGCCGCGCCCCTGGCCACCGTGGACGAACTGGCCCGCTTCGGGCGCCTTCCCGCGTCCACCCTCCGCGAACGGCTGGACAGGCTGGCCAAACGCGGTCTGGTGGATTCAGTGTCCCACCGCCTGGGCGCCCTGGGGTCCCGCCCCCAGCGCCGTTACTTCCCCACGGATAAAGGCGTCACGGCCGCCGGCGCCGCCACCCAAGGCCGCCGGCACATGCTTACAACTTACCCGCTGTCCCGGCAGTGGTTCCGGTTGCTGGCGGAGCGGCTGGACGCCGTGGCCGTGCTCTACCGCGTCGCCGCCATGATCGCCGACGCCGACCCGAAGCGGGACGAGGTGAGGGTGGACCACCACCGCCACGGCCCCTACGATATGCTGGTCACGCTGTCCTGTGGCCTCACCATCGGCATCATCCGCCAGGGACCGATGCTGCCCACGTCCAACCTGCGCTACCGGTTGCGCAGCATCGAGCATCTGTCCAGCAACCAAAGGCCCTTTCTCACCCTGATTCTGACCCACGCCGACCAGGCCACCCGCCGGGCCGTCCGCTCGTTGGGAGACCCGTCGGAGCGCCGCCGGACCTTCGTGGCGACGGAAGGTGAACTGCTGGCCGGGGACCACAAAGGGGTGGTCTGGCAGCAGTGCGGCTACGGCCTGAACCAGGACCCGCCGGTGGAAATCTCCCCCGAAACCAGCTTGGCGGCCATCGTGCCCTGGGCTGACGGACTGCTGGACTCGTCCCGCCGGGACCGGCACGACAAACCGGGGCCCGACGCCGACAACCTCTATTCCTCCAGCGTGCAGGCAGCCATGCCGGAACCCGCTGAGCAGATGACATCAGCCTTGGCAGTGCAGCTATCCAAAGCTGAGAAGGACGCCCTGGACCTGCTGGCCGCCTGGCCTCTGTGCAGCCGGGAGCAACTGGCGGGACTGATGGGCGGCGTCACCCTGCGCCGGGTCAACCAGATACTCCGCCCCCTGCGTGAAAACGAACTAGTGCAGGAGGAGGAATCCCGTCTCATGCTCACCGACCGGGGCTTGACCTGCCTGGCCCGCCGGGACCGGGCCGCCGTGGGCCTCATCCTGGACCGCTGGACTGCCCAGCCCGCCGTCTCCAACCCCAGGGTTTACGCCGGCACCGCCCTTCGCGCCCTGGCATCCCAGCCGCGCCACCACGGCGGCGTAATCAACTTCGCCGCCGCCCTGACCGCCGAGGTAGCTCGCTCCCCGGACCACGACCTGTTCGACCCGCTGCCCACCCACCGTTCCAGCATCGGCTACCGCTGTAATCGCACCAACTACATGATCCATCCCGACGCCTCCTTCACCCTGGAGTACAAAGGCAAGTGGCATCCCTTCCTGCTGGAGTACGAACGCCGGGCCACCACGCCGAAGCGCATCCCCCGGCGCCTGGCGTCCTACCAGCGCTACTTCGCCTCCGGCTGGGCGGAGCGGGACCACGGGGGCCGCCGGCCCGGGGTGCTGTTCGTCTTCGAGACCCCTCAGAGCGAGGCCGCCTTCCTGGACGTGTCCGACGGTATGGAGGGTCTGGACGTGATCACCGCCAACGCGGAAACCCTGAAAACACACGGCATTCTGGGGGAAGCATGGATACTGCCGCCGCCCCACTCGCTGGACCGGGCGCCGCTGGCCGGATTGTACTGATTCCCAATGTACAATCTTTCTGCGCCGGACCTTTCCTGTAGGGGGGCCTCAACAGCCCCGAATGGACAATTTTGCAGCAACTTGCCGCAACCTTGTCCTGTTACGTCCCGCCACTGCAATATGTTGCAGAGCCGACACGTCAGGCCGTCATCGCAACTGAACCACCCGCCACCCGACAGGCACGCCATTCAGGTACAAATCCGACAACAACCGCCAGGCCACGGCCACTGTCCGATAGGGGCAAAGATGACGGGAACCGTGTCCAATAGGGATAAGCGGAGCCGTTCCCATGGCTTCCTATGGTGCCCAAAAGAGCCTGTCTCAAAAGTCGGGATGCCGGTTGGGGTGTAGACTGTGA
>VXNJ01000016.1 GCA_009840625.1 Chloroflexota bacterium
CCCTTTTCCAGCCTCATCCAAATTGGACTTGACAAACCGTAGAGAGTCCTTCTTGGGCTTGCCGGCCTTAAGCAGGCGGTCGTAGAAGGCCCTGATCGCCGGGTTGTGCTTCGAGGCGGTCAGGGCTGCCATGTACAGCGCCGCACGGACCCGGGCGCGCCCGCCCCATACGAACCTTTTGCCCGAGTACTTGCCGCTGTCGCGGCTGAAGGGAGCCACCCCGACCAGTGCGCAGACCTGCTTGTTGCCCACCTGGCCCAGTTCGGGCAGATAGGCCGCGAGGACCGCCACCAGCTGCGGACCGGTGCCGGGCACCGAGGCGATCAGGCCGGCGCGGGCTGCCAGGTAGGGCGATGCGTTAATCAGCCCGGCGATCTCTTTGTCCAGGCGCTTGATGCGGCGCCCCAGACCGGCAATGGCCCGGCCGATGTCGGAGCGGACAATCCGGCTACCAACCAGGCGGCGGCGGTTCTGCTCGGCGGTGCGCTGGGCGACCAGCTGCAGGCGCCGGCCGGCCAGATCGGCCAGTTCCTTGATCGCCGGATCGGGCGCTTTCCAGGGCTGGTAGCGTCCGGCGGCGGCGAACCGGGCGATTACCTTCGCGTCGACCGCGTCGGTCTTGGCCAGCACTCCCATGGCGCGGGCGTAGTCGCGCACCTGGCGGGGATTTACGATCGCCACCCGCAGGGACGCTTTGTAAAGCGCCTCGGCCAACGGCTGTTCCCAGCCGCCCGTAGCCTCCATGAGGACGACGACGATCTCGAGCTCGCCCAGGCGGGCGACCAGCTTCCCGATCCCGGCGGCGGTGTTTGCGAACCTGAGGACCGGCCCCTGCGGCCCGAAGGCGGCGTCGAGATGCTCGGACGAGACGTCGACGCCCACGTATACGGGGGTGTTCACAGATAGACTCCCTGTAACTGCCCGCCGCCTTGGATCCTTCCTCGCAGATTCGGGCTCCCGACGGGGCCCCGGGCAATTGTTCGGATTGCAGCGGCGGGTTACCGGGTGCGGCGACCACGCTTAACTTCGGTCTCCGCGGACCGAGGAGTCAACGGTCTACCGCACCCGGGACTTCCCGTGATCAAGATACGAGGAATCCCGTGTACGCTGACACGCTGTGGGCCGGATGGCGGCGCAATTGGATCGCCATAGCTGCCGCCACCCTGGTGCTGTTGGCCCTGGCGTCGACCTGGGTCGCGATAAGCGGTCAATCGTACCTGGGCCGCGCCCAGGTCCTGGTGAGCTTGAAGGTACCGGACTCGGGACAGGATCCCACCTATCAGGTGGAAATATCGCGCACGCTGGCCATCAACTACGTCATGGACGACCTCGAGCAACTGGTCACCGGCGCAGCGTTCGCGGGCCTGGTCGCCGATCGCCTGGCCAGGGAATCCCAGCTGGTCATTGATGCCGGCGACCTGGCCGGATCGCTGCAGGCCGACCGGACCCACCGCGGCCTGGACATGTTCGTCTACTCGGACGATCGTGCAACCGCCGAAAAGGCTGCGCGGGCGGCCGCCGAGGTGATCACCCAGGAGCTGGACAGCCTGCTGCCGGCATTCGGCGAAATCGCCTACGCCAGCGTGATCGACTGGGATTCAGGTCTTGACCAACTAACCCTGTTGCGTAAGGCGATTACGGTGGCGTTGGCCGGCGCGGTTGGCCTTTTCGGATCGATGCTGGCGGTATCCATCGGCATCGCCTGGCGCGACCGCTTGCATCTCGGCGACCCCGATCTGCCGGGAGGCCTCAAGGTCCTGGCCCGACTCGACGGACAACGCAGTTGACCTTCGAATTCGAATTGGCTGCGCTCCGCGCCCGCGTGCTGGCCCAGTTGGCCGAGAAAAGCGGCGTGATCCTGGTGACCGCCCCCGGCCCACTGGCCGACGCGGCCGCAGTCGCCAGGCACCTGGCCCAGGCCCTGGCCGATTCCGGCCACGGCGCGTTGCTGGTCGAGGCCGCGTCCGCCCCGACGGGACTTGCCGGTTACGGCGACGGCCAGCTTGGCAGCCTAGCTCACGCGCTTGAGTCTGAGCCGCCGCGGCCCGGCCCCGGCGAGCTGGA
This sequence comes from Chloroflexota bacterium, assembly GCA_009840625.1. NCBI lineage: Bacteria > Bacillati > Chloroflexota > Chloroflexota bacterium. The sequence goes on from VXNJ01000016.1 coordinate 2,065, forward strand.
GGTCCTGGGCGGGACGCTGTCGCCGGACCAGATCGCAAGCCCCGCCCTGTCGGCCTGGCTGCGACGCGCCGGAGGCCTGGTGGTTCTGCTCACCGCTGATCTTGGACGAGCAGCCGATGCGATCGCGCTGTGCGGGTCCGCCGACGTCTTGCTGCTGGCAGTGGCCGACGGAAAGAGCCGGCGGCGGCAGCTACAGGCCGCGGTCGAGGACTTTGCTTCCGCAGGACAAAAACCCCTGGGACTGGTGGCGGCCCCGGCGCGGTCCCCGACCCGGGTTTATCGGCACCCCTAGCAGCGGGCCAGCTTGTACAGCTTGTTGTCGGCCTGCACTTCACAGACGTAGAGGTTGCCGCCGGCATCGAGCCAGATGCCGTGCGGAGCCCGCGGGTCGGGCAGGTTGAATCGTTCGACGATGCCCCCGTCCAGGTCCATCACTGACAGGCGCCCGCCTAATTCGCAGACATAGACCAGGTCGTCGCCTTCGGTAACGAAATCGGCCGGTCGCAGCAGATCGGTCCACGATTCCAGGAAGTTGCCTTCAGTATCGAACAACTGGACGCGGTTGTTTTCGCGGTCGGCGACCCAGACCCGGCCGCGCGTGTCGTAGTGCACGCAGTGCGGCAGATTGAATACGCCCGGACCATCACCCCGTCCGCCCCAGGTCTTTACCAGCGAATAGTCCGGCGCCAGATGGTGGATGTGGCTGTTGCCGTAACCGTCGGAGACGAAGAACCCAACATCCCCGGCCAGCGCGATATCGGTCGGTTCGTTGAACGGCGCTCCATCGACGGACCCTTTCTGACCCTCGTTACCGATGTGGTCGAGGATGTTTCCCTTTTCATCGCAGATCCAGATCACGTGCGCCTTCTGATCGGTCAGCCAGAGCCGGTCGTCGTCATCAACCCAGACCGCGTGAGCGTGCACCATCCGCGGTTCGTCCCAGGTCTCGATGAAGGCGCCGCTCTCGGCATCGAACACGGCCATCGGAAAATCACCGCGGTTGTAAACGTAAACGCGCCCGCTGCTGGTGACTCCGATTCCGCCGATCCAGCCCAACTGCAGGTCGTCGGGGCGCTGCGGCCAACCCTCAACGAGTTCAAAACAGTGGTCTCCGCTTCCAAATTTCATAAGCCGCTATCTCCCTGATCCGTGCCGCAGCCCGGGATCTGATCGCAGTCACCGGAAGTCGGCAGACGACCCGTTCCGGTGGAGCGCTCCAGTTCCCCCAATTGTGCTTCTGAAACGGCCTCAAATCGGACGAAGAATTGGCCTACCGCCCAAAACCGCTTCGGCGCGTGCAGGCAGACGGCGTCATCGAATTCGCCACTTGCGAGCTTCTGCAGCGTCGCTCGCGGCGCCACCGGCGCCGCCACAACCAGCCGAGCCGCCCCCAGTTCGCGCAGCAGGCGGCCGGCGGCAATCGCGGTCGCGCCGGTGGCCAGGCCGTCGTCCACCACCACCGCTATTTCCGGCAAGTGGTCGGCCTCGATTCGGCCGAACCGGGCTTGACTGGCGGCGGCCTTGCGGCGTCGCTCCAAGATCTCCTCCTCCAGATATCGAGTACTGATCTTGAGGTGCTCGATCGCGACTTGGTCAAGATAGGTCGGACCCTCGGCGGTTACCGCGCCGATGGCCAATTCCGGTTGGGTGGGGGCGCGCAGCTTGCTCGCCGCGACCGCCCGCACCTGGACGCCGGTAATCAGCGCGGCATGGTGGGCCACCACCAGTCCGCCGCGCAGGATGCCGAACAGTCCCGACCGCCCCAATCCCTCGGCCAGCAGGCGATTTCCCAATCGCGCGCCGGCATCGGCCCGGTCCCGGAATGCGATGTCCGCCATTAGGGGGATTTGCCAACCTTCCTCGCCCGGCCCCAATCCTTATCAGATAATGCCCACTGGGCCAAGAAAACGGCCGCCCGACAAATAATTCCCCATTTCCCCGTTCCGAGCCCTTGCGCAGACGCTTAATCGTCCTGGCGGCCAGCATTGCAGCCCTTGTCGCCTTCGCCATCTACGTGGACCTGCCCGGTACTCCGGGGTTCGGCATCACGGTGGCGGGCCGGGACCTCAGCCAGCTCGAATTCCGCCAGGGGCTTGACCTGCAGGGCGGACTGCACGTGGCGTTCCAGGCCAATCCGGTCGACGGCCAGGTCGTAGACGAGGACGCGATGGAGGCGGTTCGCCAGATTCTTGAGAACCGCGTCAACGCCCTCGGTGTGGCCGAGCCGCAGGTCCAGTTGGAGGGATCCGACCGGGTAATCGTCGAGCTGCCCGGAATCGAGGACCCCGACGAGGCTATCGCCCTTTTCAAGCAGACCGGTCGCCTGGACGTCATCGGCACCGAACTGCAGTCGCTGCCGGTGGGTTCATTCGTCGACGTTGAGGCCGGCGCCTACGAGCTGGTGATTTCCGGGCCTGACCTGTTGGACGCCGATTTGGTTTACGACGAGATCGGCAACGGTATCGTCCAGTTCGAACTCAACGATGCCGGGGCCGAGAAATTCGGCGCCTACACCGGCACCCATATCGGCCAGTTCCTTTCGATCCTGGTTGACGGCATCGTGATCAATTCGGCGGTCATCAACGACCGGATTGAGAATCGCGGGGTGATCGAGGGCTTCGACAGCCTCCAGGAAGCCCGCAACGTCGTTATCCAGCTGCGCTACGGCGCCCTGCCGGTACCCCTCGAGGTCATCCGCAACATAACGGTCGGGCCCACTCTCGGCGCCGAGTCATTGGACAAGAGCGTCCGTGCCGGACTGGTCGGGTTCGTGATGGTGGCGATTTTCATGATTGCCTACTACCGGCTGCCCGGGGTGGTGGCGGCGCTGGCCCTGGCGATCTACGCCCTGCTGGTATTTGCGATTTTCAAGCTGATCCCGGTCACGCTCACCCTGGCCGGAATCGCCGGATTCATACTCTCCATCGGCATGGCGGTCGACGCCAACATCCTGATCTTCGAGCGGACCCGCGAGGAATTGCGCAACGGGGTTTCGCTGAACCGTTCGATTCATATCGGCTTCCGCCGCGCGTGGACCTCGATCCGCGATTCCAACATCGCCACCCTGATCACCTGCACGGTTCTCTGGTACTTCGGGACCGGATTGGTGAAGGGATTCGCCCTGACCCTGGGAATCGGGGTGCTGGTCTCGATGTTCTCGGCGATCTCGGTATCGCGGACGATCCTGCTGCTGCTGGTCCGCGCCCGCGCCTGGAATCCGGCCGACCTGTTCGGGGTCAAGACCCCCGATCGCGGAGGGGCCTGAAAACCAGATGATCCCGCTGATCGCCCCACGCCGCCTGCTGCTGGCCATTTCGGCGGGGCTGGTGCTCGTTTCGCTGGCGCTGCTGCTGGCGGTCGGCGTAAATCTGGGGATCGACTTTACCTCCGGCAGCCTGGCCCGGGTTGAACTGGGTGTTGAAGGGGAACGCGACGCGATCGAAGATGCGTTGCTGGACGCACAGATTCCCGGCGCAGAGGTGCAGGCCTCCGACGGTTCGACCTACCTGATCCGGACCGCCGAACTCACCGACGCCGAAAAGGACCGGATGGAAGAAATCCTGTCCCGCGCCTACCCGGCATTCGAACTGATTTCGTTCGATTTCGTGGGGCCGGTGATCGGCGCCGAACTGACCCGCAACGCGGCCCTGGCGGTCGCCGGCGCCTCGATCGCGATTCTGCTGTACCTGACTTGGAGCTTCCGCAGCATCGAAAACTCATTCCGCTATGGCCTGATCGCGGTTCTTACCCTGGTTCACGACGTCCTCATCCTCCTCGGAACCTTCGCCGTGCTGGGTCAGGTCATGGGCCTGCAGGTCGATTCGATGTTCGTGACCGCCGCCCTGACGGTGGCCGGTTTTTCGGTGCACGACACGATCGTCGTCTTTGACCGGATCCGCGAGAACCAGGCCCGGTATCGGGGAGCCGGCTTCGCGCGCATTGTCAACTTCTCCCTGAACCAGACCCTGGACCGGTCGTTGAACACTTCGATCACGGCGATATTCGTACTGGTGGCCCTGCTGCTGCTTGGCGGTCCAACCATCCGCGAGTTCATCCTCGCGCTGCTGATCGGAATAGTGGTCGGTACCTATTCGTCGATCTTTACCGCCTCGCAGCTGCTGGTCGTTTGGGATGAAAGCCTGGCCGGGCGCCTGACCCGCCTGCGGACTCGCGTGCTCAGCCGCGCCGGCTAACTCGCGAATTCAATAGTCAGCGCGGCAGAATCCGAGCCAGTTCCTGGCCGTATTCGACCGGAGCCCCGTCCTCGACCAGGAAGCCGAGCAATTCGCCCGCTTTCACCGCTCCGATCGGGTGGTAGTGGTCGAGCGTATCTATGAACCCGATCGTCTGACCGGCCTCGATCTGCGATCCGATTACCGCGGCCGATTCACCCTCGGCGTCCTCGCCGCGCCGAAACACCCCGACGTTGCGCGAGAGGACTACCGTCACCGCCGCCCCGTCGGCTTCGGCCGCGGCCTGAACGGACTGTCCCTGGTCGGGTACCGGGTCGGCCTGCAAGCGGACCCTGACCGAGGCGTCCGCGGACGTCAGGGTCACTTCCTCCACGTCGGTCCCGGCGACCGACTCAAGGATGGCGGGCAACGCTTCGTCGAGCAGACGGTTCCAGTCCGAGCGGCGAACGTTGGAGTTCATCGCCGCGCCCGTTCCAGGTACTGCCCGCTGGTGGTGGAGACGACGATGGTTTCGCCGGTGGTGATAAACAGCGGCACCTGAACCGTAAGGCCGGTGTCGAGCAAGGCAGGTTTGGTCACTCCCGTGGCGGTGTCGCCGCGATGGCCGGGATCGGTCTGCACGACCGCGCATTCAACGGTCGGCGGAAACTGGCTGGAGAGGATGTCGCCGCCGTCGGCCATGAGTTCGATGATCAACTCCGCGACCAGGAAATCCTTGCCGCCGCCGAGCAGTTCGTCGCTGAGTACCAGCTCCTCGAAACTCTCCATGTCCAGGAAGTGGTGCCCCGAGGAATCCGAATAGAGGAACTGGGCCTTGCGGGTGCTGGTGCGGACCCGCTCGAAGCGGCGCGTGGCCGGGAATGAACGGTCGGTCGTGGCGCCGGTGGCCAGATTGCGCAGCCGCACGTTCAGCTTGGCGCCGCCGCGGCCGATTTTCTGGTGGCGCGCGTCAACGACCTGCTGGCGCTCGCCGTCCAGGCTAAGGATCATGCCCGCGCGAACGTCGTTGGAAGAAAGCATGGGCTGATCTCTCTAGTTCGGGGATCCCTCAGCGGGGGTATTGGGACAGAGTCTGCGGATGCTCGGCGTTCACCAGCACCAGGTCCTCGATGCGGATTCCGCCCCAATCGGGCAAGTATATTCCGGGTTCAATCGAGTGAACCATGCCCGATTCAAGGACCGCCTCGGACCCCGGCGCCAGGCGAGGACCCTCGTGAATCTCAAGTCCCACGCCGTGCCCCAGGCCGTGGTCGAAATATTCGGCGAAACCGGCCGATTCAATGACCGCGCGCGCGCTCGCGTCGACTGCGGCGCACGCAGTCCCGGCGGCGGCGGCCCGGATCCCGGCGCGATTGGCGGCCAGAACTATGTCGTAGACCACCATGAATCCGGGAGTCCGCCCGCCGGCGCAAAACGTGCGGGTTATGTCGGAGTGATATCCGTCGACCAGCGCCCCCATATCCACGACGACCGGGTCGCCGGGAGCGATCGCATAGTTCGAGGGCCAATGGTGCGGACGGGCCGAATTGCGGCCGCCGGCCACGATCGTATCGAACCCGGGACCGTCGGCGCCGGCCTCCAGGAAGGCGGCATTGATCTTGGCCGCCACCGATCGCTCGGTAACGCCCGGTTTGATCGATTCCTCGGCGAGGGCCATTACCTCGTCGGCGATCTTGATCGCGCGGCGCATCAGCGCCAGTTCGTTCTCGTCTTTGGTCAGTCTTAGTTCTTCGATCAGCCCGCCGGCCGCCGTCAGTTCGACGCCTTGGATCGCCTCAAGGCGCCGGAACAGGTTTACCGAGACGTCGGCGTCGTCGAACCCGACCCTCCTGATCTCGTTGTCGCGCGCGAATTCGACCGCCCGCAGAACCGGATTGGCGCTGGCGATGTGGATTCCGAAACCTTGCGTTTGCTGTGCCGACTGGACCGTGTAGCGTCCATCGGTGAACAGCTCGCGTCGCCCACCGGTAACCAGCAGCGTTCCGGCCGAACCGGAGAATCCCGAAAGGTACCGGCGGTTGGGCGCGGTCGTGACCAGCAACCCGTCGAGGCCAAGTTCGCGAATTCTCTCCGCGATTAATTGGCAGCGCGCATCAGTGCTCGGCATCGGCATTCACCCGGACTGGAATCTGGCGACGTTTTGTTGGTGTTCCTCGTAAGTTTCGGAGAAGGCGTGCGAACCGTCGCCGCGGGCCACGAAGAACAGGTATTCGGTCTCGGCCGGCTCCAGCACCGCCCTAATCGAGGCGGCTCCGGGATTGGCGATTGGCCCCGGCGGCAATCCCGGGTGCCGGTAGGTGTTGTAGGGCGAATCGGACTGCAGGTCGGCGAGCGTCAGCGGATCTTTCCACCATCCCAGCTCGGCACCGTCGGAGACTGCGAACTGTACCGTCGGATCAGCCTGCAGCGGCATTCCTTGTTCCAGACGGTTCAGGTACACGCTGGCGATCACCGCCCGTTCGTCCTCCAGCTGGGCCTCGCGCTCGACGATCGATGCCAGGATCACCACCTCGTGGTCGGAAAGTCCGGCCGCGGCGGCCGCCTGACGCTCCTGGGCGCCGTATACCTGGCCGAACCGGTCCAGCATCGCCCGCACGAATTCACGCGGCGTGGTTTGGGCGCCTACAAAGTAGGTGTCCGGGAACAGGTACCCTTCGAGCGTGTTTGCGGTAGCCAGATCGGGCAGGAAATCATGCGGGAACTGGTCCGGCCCGGAGCCGATTATTTCCAGGAAGTCGGCGCCCGAAAAAGCCCCTAGAGCCTCGAGCTGTTCAGCGACCTGCTCGCCGCGCCAGCCTTCGATAACGGTCACTACCCGATCGGCCACCTGGCCACGCTGCAGTTCGTCGATGACTTGATCCATGCTCATGCTGGGACGCAGAACGTACTGACCCGGCTGGAGGCTGTGCACCGATCCGCGCCGTTCCAGCGCAAGCCGGAATACGAGATCGGAAATGATCAGGTCTTCCTCCTGCAGACGGGCGGCGATCTCGCTGAGGGTATCGCCCGGCTGGACGGTGAAAAGGACCGACGAATCGGTGCGCGCGGCGGGAGGGCGGGTAAGCAGGCTGGCGGCCGAATAGGCAAGATATGCAACCAGGGCTGCAGCGATCAGGCTCAATGCCACGATTTGCAGCGATCGCGCACTCATCCCCGGTCCCCTTCGCGGGCCATCAGGTAGTGCTCCAGCATCACCGCCGCCGCGTGGGCGTCGTCGGCGTCGGAGGCGAAGCGATGATTCGCCTCGGCGGTGGTGTAGCTCTCGTCGAAGAATTCAATCCTCTCGGGACGCCCGGCAAGCAACTGCCGCGCCTGGCTGCGAACACGTTCCGACTGGACGGTCGGTCGGCCGTCGCGGCCCAGCGGCAACCCGACCAGAATCAGGTCGGCGGCCTGCTCGTCCAGGATGCGGTCCAGCCGGCGCCTGCCGCCCTGGCTGCTGCGGCGGTCGATCACTCCCTGCGGGGAAACCAGGGTACCGGTCGGATCGCACCGCGCCACACCGATCCGGCGCCCGGAAACGTCGAGCGCGACTATCACCTGCGGGTTAGCCGTCGGCGGCAATGTCGACCTCGATCCGGGGAGTCAGCCAGGTCACCGCGTCCCCGAACGGCGACCAGATTCGCAGATCGGAGCGGGCGACCCCGTCGATCGAATTTACGTATGCGAAGGCTTCGTCAAAACTCAACCCCGCGATTTGCTCGCGAACCGTGCGCGGGTCAATCAGGCGCTCGATCCGCGCGGCCGCCTCGTATTGGACCGCCACGGTGTTGCCCAGCGTGACCGAAAGGCGCGGTTCGTTCAGCTGCAGGGTACCCGGCAGCATCCGGTAGGGGACGGGATCGAGCCGTGCCCCGGTCAATTCCAGTTGCGCCAGCTCTTCCAGGTCGGAGCGCCGGAACACGGTGGCCTGGAGTTCCAATTCGACCTGGTATTCGAACGAGACCCCGCCCGCGGGATCCCGGATCGTCAGATAACGTGTCGTGTAAGCCGGCCGCAGCTCGGATTCGGGCAGCACCTGGCCGTAATCCCCGGTCACCAGCTGCGCCGAGAGTTCGGCCTCGGCCTGGGCGCGCAGTCGGGCCTGCAGTTCCTGGAGGGCCGCCTCGCGTTCCGCTTCGGTTACGAAATCCTCCTGGCGGTCAACGCCGCCGGATAACGGTTCTTGCAGGGTCAGTTGCAAAAGGGCACCGTAGGGGCCGATCGCCCGCAGCGATGTACCGGCGGCCAGATTCGACCCGGCCCCGGCCCGTTCGGCCTCGATCGCCACCCGCATCGCTCCGACATCGGCGATCGCCGCAAGCTGGCCCAGGTCGTCCGGGGACTCCCGATAGGTTTCAACGACCACGATTCCGGCCAGGGCTCTTTCCAGCGCGGTCTCGGCGACCGGTTCCTCGCCCGGACCGGTCTCTCCGTCCGGCGGTTCAGAATCCGGCGCGGGTTCCGCGCCGTCGCCCAGCGCCTGCAACTGCGCCTGGGTAGGCAGGGCGAATTCGCTGGTCAGGATGTAGCGCCGGCCGTCGTCGGATGCCAGCACGGTCCCGGCGGGTATCTGCAAGATCTGTTCGGTCAGGTTCAACACCTGCACCGCGCCGCGGGCCGGCTCCACCCCGACCGGGCGCCGACCGCTACCGAAACGGGTCGTCGAACCGCTAACGCGGGTCGTGATGATCCGCCCCGGCAGCAGGCGCTGGCGCGCATTCACGTCGCTGAAGCTCGGATTGGCAAATGCCGTCAGATCAAGCCGCCGGTCCAGCTGCTCGACTTCGATCTCGACGCGCGCGCTGGGGAACAACAGCAGCAGCCAGGCCGCCGCCAAGGCGAGAAGAATCGCGACCGCCAGCATCGGTCCGCCCAGCAGCAGTTCGGCGCGGGAGCGGTCCCAGTAGGGGCCCGAGCCGGTCAGAAGGGCGTAGCTGCGTCCGAGCGGAGCCAGCAGCCGCCAGCGGACCGGAACCCGGGGCCGCGTGGCCAGCCCCTCGCGCCGCGCCAGCTCCAGGACTTTCGCGTCGGCGCTCTCGACTAACAGATCGATTCCGGCCGAATTGGTCAGCGCGGCCAGTCGCTTTATCCCGGCCGGGTCGGCCAGTGGACTGCCCCAGGAGCCCAGAACCAGGGTCGCCGGCCGATCCGCCGCCACCCGGGCGAGCGCCGCGTCCGGGTCTGTGCCGGCCGCAATCGCAATCCGGGGCCGCCCCGCGCTATTCGCGGCCACCGCCCCGCGCCTAGTTCCGATCGCGGCCCAACTGCCGGCGCAGCTCCTCGAGGCCAGCAGCGATGGCGGCTCCGGTTTTCTCGCCGTCCGGACCTCCACCGCGGGCCTGGGCCGGGTTGCCCCCGCCGCCGCCGCCGAGGCAGGCCGCGGCGACCCGGACCGCTCCCGCCGAATCGACCCCGGCTTCAAGCGCCGATCGCGAGGCGGAGGCCAGCACTTGGGCACGGCCGCCGGATTCGCCGGCCAGGACGAAGGCGAAGTCGGCTCCGAGCTGGGACTTCAGGGCCTGCGATACGTCGGCCAGCGAAGCAAGCCCGTCGGTAACCACCTGCAGGCCCAATACCCGGATTCCCCCGGCCGCGGGCGGATTCTGCTCCAGCAGGCGGGCGGCTACCGAGTTCGCGTGCGCCTCTCGCAGGCGGGCCAGCTCGCGCTGCAAACCGGCCTGCTCCTCCAACAGGCGCCCGGTCCGGTCCACGACCTCGCCGACGCTGCTCTCGAGCAGGCGCGCGGCAGCCTCCAGCTCATCGGCGTTGCCGCGGAGTCGTTCGGCGGCAGCCTCGCCGGTCACCGCCTCGATCCGGCGCAATCCCGATCCGATGTTCTCCTGCGCGGTTATGTGGAAAAGTCCCATCTGGGCGGTGTTCTCAAGGTGGGTGCCGCCACACAGCTCCAGCGACCGGTCGCCTATGCTCACCAGTCGAACCTGCTCGCCGTACTTTTCCCCAAAAAGCGCCATCGCCCCGCGGGCCACCGCCTCCTGAACCACGGTCTGCTCGGTGCTGACCGCGATCGCGGCCAGGGCCTGCCGGTTCACCGACCGCTCGATGTTGATCAGTTGCTCCGGGGCCAGGGCGGCGGAATGATTGAAATCGAACCGCAGATGGTCGGGCGCGACCAGCGAGCCGGCCTGGCGGGCGTGGTCGCCCAGCTCGGACCGCAGGGCGGCGTGCAGCAGGTGGGTCGCGGTGTGGTTGCGGCGGATCGCGGCGCGCCGGTCGACGTCTACCGCGGCGGACAGTTCTTGTCCGCTGCGCAGGGTACCGGACGTGATTTTGGCGAAATGGAATATGGTCCCGTCGGCGCTTTGTTGGGTGTCGTTCACACGGGCGCGGCCGGATTCCCAGGACAGCGCGCCGGAATCGCCCACCTGGCCGCCCGATTCGGCATAGAAGGGAGTCGCGGCCAGAACCAACAGGCAATCCTCTCCGGATCCAAGCGAGTCGACGGATTCCCCGCCGGCGAATATCGCCTGCAGCCGCGTCGATTCCAGCGTTTCGCTCTCGTAGCCGCAGAATTTGCTCGGCCCCGGCCCCTGCGGGAGGCGCTTTTCGGCGCGCGCGGCACGCCGCGAGCGGCGGCGTTGCTCTTCCATGGCCGTCTCGAACCCGGGCTCGTCGACGCTAAGTCCGCGCGCGGCGGCAGCCACTTTCAAGTTTTCGATCGTGAGTCCCAGGGTGTCGTGCAGCCAGAACGCCTGGCGGCCCTCGATCTGGTTGATCCCCGATTCGCCCACCACGCGGCGGTCGAGATAGCCGATCGCGTGACGCAGGGTCGCCTGGAACCGTTCCTCTTCCTCGCTCACGACCGCCAGGATTTCTGAACGGCGCCGTCCTACTTCCGGATAAGCGGCCTGCATAGCCTCGATCGCGGCTTCGCTCACGCTGGCCATCAACGGTTCGGTGACTCCGAACTGGCGAGCCGCGCCCACCGCCCGCCGCAAGAGCCGGCGCAGTACGAATCCGCGCCCGTCGTTTGACGGCAGTACCCCGTCGCCGATCAGAAAGGCCAGCGCCCGGCCATGTTCGGCGACTGTCCGCAGGGCCCGCAATTGTTCGAGATCGCCGGTGTCGGGTCGCAATATGTCGGCGGCGACGGCGACTATGTCGGCGTACAGATCGGTCTCGTAGACCGAGTTCTTGCCCTGCATAAGTACGACCCAGCGTTCGAACCCGGCCCCGGTGTCGACCCCCGGCGCGGCGAGGTCGGCCAGGGTGCCGTCGACCTGCTGTTCAAACTGATTGAAAACTAGGTTCCAGAGTTCCAGGAACCGGTCGTCGTCGCTGGCGGTACCGGTCTCGGCCACTCCAGGCGGAGGCGGACGCAACCGGTAGTGGATCTCGCTGTCCGGACCGCAAGGGCCGCTGTCGCCGGTCGGTCCCCAGAAGTTCTCGGCGCGGCCGTGGAATTCGATCCGCTCCTCCGGAATGCCGATCTCGTCGCGCCAGATCAGGTACGATTCCTCGTCGCGCGGCAGATTGCCCTCTCCGGCAAAGCAGGTGACCCAGATCTGTTCGGGGTCCAGACCCAGACCCCTGGTCAGCAATTCGTAAGCCCAGATGATCGATTCGCGCTTGAAGTAGTCACCGAACGTGAAGTTGCCCAGCATTTCGAAAAGCGTCAGATGCGAGGCGTCGCCGACCGATTCGATGTCGGAAGTTCTAAAGCACTTCTGGGCGGTGGCGATCCGGGGATGCGGGGCCTTGACCGCGCCCGAGTAGTAGGGCTTGAACTGCTGCATGCCGGCCGAGGTGAAGAGAACGCTGGGGTCGTCAACCGGGACCAGCGACGAGCTGGGCAGGATCAGGTGGTCGCGATCGGCGAAGAAGTCCAGGAAAAGGGCCCGAACCTGGTCTGCCGGGAAGGTCATTGCTCAGCTCTAACCGTAATCGGATGCGCTGCTGCTGGCGAACGGCCCGCCTGCGGGCCGGCCGGGGCGGCTAACTAGCGCGGGCCCGCCTGCGGGTGCAGAGTCGATGGCGACTGGTGGCGCAGAATCCGGTAGAGGGCGCCGACGACCAGCGCCACCGTGAGCGAAAGCAGGAATTTCCGCATTGTTCCTTGCAGCTTTCGGAAGTGTCCAGCCGACGGGGATGTCCGTCAAACCCAAGATTAGCCAATCGGGGCAACCCCCGCCGGGACCGCTTTCAGGCGATTACCAGATGCAGCAACACCAGCGCCAGCAAAGCCCCGGCAAGCGCCGCCGCAGCCTGGACGTCGCCCAGTTGCAGGAGAGTCAGGCCCAGGCTGTTGCCGATCCAGTTACCGGCGAAGAATCCGGCCAGTCCGAACGGCGGATACCAGAACGGCGATCGTTCGCGGTGCCCGATCGCGGCATAGAAGAGCAACGATACCGCAATACCCATGACCGTTCCCAGGTATACCCAGGGCGGGATTTCAACTAACAGGTCGGTCAATCCCAGACGCTCGGATCCATCGCGGTAGGCAACCACATCAGGAAAAGGGACTTATATGCCCGAGTCGACAATGCCGACCGGCATATATTCACGCCGTCTCACCGACGGCCGGGGGAATAGTCCCGCCCCCGAGAGCTTTTTTCAGGATGTTGATTGCCGCGTTGTGGTCCCGATCCAGCACAAGGCCGCAACCGCAACTGTGCATCCGCTCCTTTAAGCTCTTTTTCGCTCTCGCTCCGCAATCCGAGCAGAGCTGCGAGGTGTCCCTAGGGTCGACGAACGCTAACTTTCTGCCGGCGCTTGCGGCCTTGTAGACAAGCTGATCTCTGATCCGTCGCCAGGATTGTTCATTGATCGATCGATTGAGCCCGGTCTTTCTCGCCCCGCCCGATTTGATCATTTGCCGCACCGATAAGTCTTCCAGGGCGATGAAGCCGTGGCGCCGCACGAGGTTGGTGGTGATCTCGTGACACCGGCCGCGATCCCTGACCCTAGATTTGGCGTGCGCGTTGGCCAGGATCCGGCGGCGCTTGCGATAACGGCGGCTGTTTTTCTTGCACGCAGTCATCCGGCGCTGCTTGCGGGCGATCTGTTCGCGGTCCGGTCTGCGCCGCTCGATCTTCTCTCCGTCGCTAGTAGTAATACGTGACATCACTCCCATGTCCAGCCCGACCCGAGAAGGGCTGTGGGGCAGTGGTTCCAAATCGACCGCGTAGACAAGACTTACACCGACGCGGCGGCCCTTGAAGGTGATGCGGAGGGACTTGAGTTCTTCCGACGGCGGCAGTTCTCGTTTGGTCCGGAGCCTTATGACTGGCAGGCCTTTTGCCCGCACCACATAACCACGGCGGTCAGGTCCGACCATTGCCGGGGTTACCTGCTCCAACTGGATGGTGCGGAAGCGGTTGCGCGGTTTGAATCGCGGGTAACCGGGATTCTCGCCTCGCTTTGTCCTTCGATAGAACGATCCCTTGGCCCGATCGGCACGGTGCAGTACGCCGCGACCAACGTGCACGGACATGTTCCGCCAAAATTCATCGGCGTTGCGAAAAAGAGTGAAGGCCTTGAAGCGGTCGAACAGCGAATCGCTCCCGCCGGCTTGCTTGTACTGTTCGCGCCAGGTTTCCAACTCGGCGTTGTATAGCTCTGCGCATGCTCCAAGGACCTGATTGAGTCGATCGCAGCCCCGGCGTGAGACGTAGCCGCGTTGGTAGATGGTCCGCATGGCCTTAGGCATTGTCGTTGTATCGGAGTTGCATCGGTGCCGTTATAAAGGCGTAAAGTATATCCCCTGTGACAGGTGGTTGGTAGACGAACTTCAAAAAGGGGTCAATTCACATGGCCGGTTCCGTTGCAGACCATCGGCGTCAGCATTTCACTCGCGATTTGGATACCGGGCGTCGATCGGAGAAGATTGGGGCGGGCAGACCATGGGGTGTCATCAACCGTGGTATGTAACCCCCAATATGAACATAGCCAGCTTGCCGCCAAATCGGCAAAATCTCGGGGTGCTTTTGCCAAATGAATGACGCCTCCAGCCTCAAAGGCGTTGACTTCATCGATATTGCCGACCTCTCGCGTCGGCAATTGGAATCGCTCCTGGCCGGGGCCGATCTGCTCAAGCGCGCGCTCGCCAGCCAGATTCCCCACCGCCTGCTGGAATCTCGTTCGTTGGCCCTGATATTCGAAAAGCCATCGCTCCGGACGCGCACCACGTTCCAGGTCGGGATGACCCATCTCGGCGGAGTATGCATCGACCTGGGCCAGGAGCACATGCAGATGGGGGTACGCGAGTCGATCGCCGATATTGGGCACAACCTGGAACGCTGGATCGACGCGGTCATGGCCCGGGTATTCGAGCACGATACGCTTCCGCAACTGGCCGATTCCTGCCAGGCGCCGATCATCAACGGCCTCTCCGACCGATCCCACCCCTGCCAGGCGCTGGCCGATTTGCAGACGATACGCGAGTGTTTCGGCAGCCTGGACGGCCTGCCGGTCGCCTACGTCGGTGACGGGTTCAACGTCGCCAATTCGCTGGTCGAAACCGCGCCGCTGACCGGGATCGACCTGCGCCTGGCCTGCCCGGACGGCTACGAGCCGTTGGACGAGATTGTCGACGCGGCCCGCGGAGGCGGCGGCAGCGTGCGGATAACCCCATCGCCCCGTGAGGCGGTCGCCGGTGCGAAAGTCGTATATACCGATGCCTGGATTTCGATGGGGCTAGAAGCAGAGACAGATGCGCGTCGCCGGGTATTCGCGCCCTATCAGGTTGACCCGGATTTGATGGCCGTGGCCGACGGCGACGCCATATTCATGCACTGCCTGCCCGCACACCGCGGCGAGGAGGTTACCGACTCGGTCCTGGACGGACCCCAGTCGGTCGTGTTCCAGCAGGCTGAGAACCGCTTGCATGCCCAAAAGTCGCTGCTGGTCCATCTGGTCCGGGGCGAATCGGCCCTGGCCGGGCTGGACGTATTTACCCGATGAACGAGGCGCGGCCGGTCCATGATTGACCAGATAACCTACTTGGCCGGCGAATTCTCGTTTTTCGCCGCGATCCAGATTGTGATCGTGGCCGCGGTGGTTTACGTGGGACTCTCCGTCTTCCAGAACACCCTGGCCGACATCCTGCTGCGCGGGGTTCTCGTGCTGGTCGTGCTGCTGTTCGTTTTCGGGTTCATCTTCCAGTTCCCGCTCACGACCTGGCTGGCCGGCGTGGCTCCGTCCCTGATCCTCGTCCTGGCAGTGGTTTTCGCGCCCGAGATCCGCCGGGTGCTCGAGCGGCTCGGGCGCAGTAGCACGACCCTGGGGCTGGCCCTGAACATGGGGGCCTGGGAGGACGAGGAGACGATTGCCGCAATTTCGCGCGCTTCCGCCGAACTGTCGCGGCGTTCGTGGGGCGCATTGATCGTGATTGAGCGCGACGTCGGCCTGGCCGACTTTTCAGGTGCCGGTTGCATGATCAACGGCCGCGTCTCGGCGCAGATATTGCTGTCGATATTCTTCCCGAACTCCGAACTGCACGATCTGGCGGTGATCATCCACGGTCGCACGGTCGTTTCGGCGGGATCGATGTTGCCGATGTCTACTGAAACCTCCTCCACCCGGCACCTGGGTTCGCGTCACCGCGCGGCGATGGGGATCACCGAACAGACCGATGCCGTGGCGGTGGTCGTGTCCGAGGAGACCGGTGCGATTTCGCTGGCCGCCGACGGCCGGATCGCCCAGCACCTGACCGAAGAACAGCTTCGCCGGCGCCTGCGGGCCATACTGATCCCTTCCCGGACGACACGTCGTCGTCGCTGGCTGCGGCCGCGGTCCTGGTTGGTGCGTAATCAGGGATAGGTACCGCCGGCTTCGCCGGTCCCGGCGCCGTCGCAGACTGGGGCTGCGCCTGCGGCGCCTGGTGCGACCGGGCGGCAACTGGCGCATCTGGGCCGCGATCGTATTCGGCATCGCGGTCTGGATCGGGGTGACCCTCGAGCAAAACCCGCGCGTGACCAATCACGCGGTCGACAACATCCCGGTAGACCTGCAGGGGTTGGATCCCGGACTGGTCTCCACCCTGGATCCCCTACCGGTCGATGTGCTGCTGCAGGGGTTGCGCGACGATCTTGGCGAGATCAGCGTCCGCAATTTCCGCGCCACCCTCCCGCTGGCCGGCGTGGGTCCCGGCAACCACCTCATCGCCGTCGACCTGGTCCTCTCGGGGCCAGACTCGATCGAGATCGTGGAAGTCTTGCCGGCCGCCCTGCCGGTGACGCTGGTGTCGCTGCGAAACGAGCAGCGTCAAATCGAACTCGACTTCGAGGTCACGCCCGAAATCGGCTACGAACTCGTGCTCGAGGACTTGCGCCTGGAACCGGCGACGGTGATCATTTCCGGCCCGGAACCGGCGGTTAGCAGGGTAACCCGGATCGCTGCCACGGTCGTCGCCGAGGGCCTCAACCGCACGCAGGGCCTGCAGCTGCGAGCCAGGGCTTTCGACATAAATGGAGCCGAGGTCGACGACGTTACCCTGGATCCGAGCCTGTTTGTCGTCGTGCTGCCAGTTCGCGAGATCGCGGTCCACAAGACGGTGCCGGTAAAGGTCGAAACCGCCGGCAGTCCAGCGCCCGGATTTGCCCTGTCCGAGACCAGCGTCACGCCGTTCTCGGTGGAGATCAAGGGCACCGCGGCGGCGGTTGCCGTGGTCAATGAAGTCAGGACTGAGCCGGTCGTTCTGCGCGGGCAACGCGAGGCCGGGACGTTCCCCGGACGCCTCGTCGTGCCGGCCGGGGTCGAACTCGCCCTGCCCGAGCAGGACTATGAGATCAACGTCAACGTGACCCCGATCGATTCGGTAGTGGCGCTGGCGGACGCGATCGAGTTCGAACGGCCCGACGACTACGTGTCCACCATTTCCCCGGCGGTGGCAACCATCGTGCTGGAGGGGCCAAGCCAACGCGTGTTCGGACTGACGCCACGCGACGTGGCAACCTGGATCGAGATTGAGGGCCCGACCGTGGAGGGAGTCCACATCCTCACCCCGACGGTGCGGGCGCCGGCCGGAATCCAGGTCGTTTCGGTGGAACCGGTGGTGGTGACGCTGACCCTGACGGCGCGCCCGATCGAGCCGGAACCTGAGCCGGAGCCCGACCCGGATCCCGAGGCCGAGACTGCCGCCCCGGATCCCGAGGCCGCCGCCCCGGATCCCGAGGCCGAGGCCGCCTGACCGGTAGGGTCTCGCGAACGTTCGGGCCCGCGGCGAAGGCGCTTGTCAGTTGTGGGCGGGTCGGCGGAGCGCGATAGCCCGGGCGTAGATCCTCTCCAGGCTCCGGGCGGCATTTATAGGGGCCAGATCGCCCTCGATTCGCATTCGCGAGTAATAGTCCAGGTCTCGGTCACGCGGCCGCAGCAGCAGCTCCCGCAACGCGCGGGCCATGCTGCGGGCGCTGCCGCCCGCCGGCAACAGCCGACCGTTGCGGCCCGGCATGACGTAGGTCGAGGCCTCGCCGACGTTGTGGGCAACGATCGGCAGACCGGCGGTTAGCAGGTCGACGTAGCGGACCGGACAGGCGGCGGCGTTGGCTACGGTGTCCAGCGCCGGCATGCAGGCGGCGTCGCAACTGGCCAGGATGGCCGGCAACAGATCGGCGTCGGTCCAGCCCAATTGCAAAACGCCCTGCTCGAGGCCCTTGCGGACGAGAGCCTTGTGAAGCCGCTCGGCCTCACCGCGGTCGCCGTCCCCCAGGACCATGACCACCGCTGCCGGAACCATATCCCGGATGGCTTCCACCAGCTCGGCGTATGAATCGATGGGATATTCGGCGAACCGGGTGTAGATGAGCACAGCCGGCGACCTGTCCGGGATCCCCAGCGCCGCGCGCCCCTGATTGCGCAGCCCCGGCCGGGACCAATTCCGGTGCCGGACCGGGTCCGCGAAATTCGGGATCTGGGCCTGCAGCCGGTTTTGGCCGCCGCGGCGCAGCAGGAACCCGCTGGCGGCGGTGAAAGCGTCGTTGGTTCGCCGGTAGGTATGCTCCTGCAGGTCGGCCCACCAGCGGCGAACAATCGAAGGAAATTCCAGCGGCGACATAGCGGCGGCACCCTCGTAGGCATCCGCGTCCAGGACCACCGCCGGGCCCGGACGCAGGATCCAAAGCAGCGCGGCGGCGAAGCCGGTCGCGCCGGTCGGCCGGAATAGGTGGACGACGTCGTAGGCGCCGCGGCTCAGCCGCCAAGCCCCGACCAGGGCCAACGCCAGTCCGGTAAGCCAGCTGCCGATCAGCGGCCAGCGGCAGGGCCCGACGGTTGCGAGACCGGCGAGCTTCGGGTTCGCCTGGTCAGATTCCGTGCCCATATACGCGGGCACGTGCACATCGACGCTGTGCCCGGCGGCGGCCAGGGCCCGCGCCATCGGCAGCACTCGCGCGGCGGTCGTCCCAGTGGACGTCAGCGGCACCGGCGCCAGCATGCCGATCCGAAGCCCGCTCAATCCGGCCTCCGCCGGCGCACCAAACCAAGGATCAGGAGGGCGCCAACCGCCAGCGCAGAGGCGACGCTGATCGCGGCCCCCGCATCTAAACGCGGTTCCTCGTACTCGAACACTACGCGGTGCCGGCCCGGCGGGACCTGCACGCCCAGATACAGCGAGTCCACCATCAGGAGCGGCGCTTCGATCCCGTCGACCAGGACCTGCCAACCGGGATAGTGACTTTGCCGCGCGACCAGCAATCCGCCGCCAGGGTCGTCAACCAACACCTCCATGCGCTCCGGCGTCGAAGCGTTCAGGACCGCCGCCCCGGAACTTACCGGTCCGGTCGGCCCCCCGCGTAATTCCACCAGATTGGCCGGATCGCGCATTCGGTAAATCCGCACCGATCCAATCTCCTCAAGATCGAATGCCGGACCGTAGGCGAGTCCGTCGGGCTGCGCGATGATGCCGGCCAGGGGGATAGCATGGACGCGACTTCCATCGAGCAGGCTTACCGCGGTTAGCTCCAGCGCGGCATCCGCCTTGAGCCGCAGCGAGCGGATCTCTCCGGGTTCGGCCAGCGCGAAGGTCTGGACAGGGCCCACTTCGGAAGCAAAGTACCCCAGCGCGCGTTCGGAGCCATCGCTGGACGTGGCGTAGAGTGACGCTATCGGGCCGGCATGACGGCCCTCGATCGCAAGGGCGACCGCATCGGCTTTGACTGGTTCGTCCAGCGAAAGGACCAGTTGCCCGCCGACCGGCAACGCGGCGGACGTATCGACATTGAGCCGCAATGGGGAGCGGTAGCCGAGATCGGCGCTCAAGTCCGACCAGTTGTCGGCAATCACCGTGCCGGTTCCCAGCGAACGCAGGAATCCTTCGTCGGGAAACCGTTCGCGGATCACGAACTCGTGCTGCAGGCGGGAATCCTCGGCGCCGGGCCGGGCCGGGAGTTGCAGGTCGCGAAAAGCAACGTAGCGGCGCAGCGGCAACAGGCCCCCGCCGTAGCCGTCGGGACTCGGTACGCGCAGCGCCGAGGATTGGTTGGGCGAAAGCGAATCGCGGTATTTGACGGTTGAAGCAAAAGCCTCCAGCACGGCCGCCCCGTAGTGCCCGTATTCCAGATGCCCTTCCTGGTAGAAGCGGCGCGCCTCAACCTGATAGAACGTGTCGGCCACCGAAAGCACGCGCGGGGCGCCGGCTCCGCTCTCCAGTCGGGCGGCGACCGGGCCGGGCTCGAGATAGGCCCGCGGCGGCGTGGCCAGTTTGTTGGCATCGAGCGCGTGCTGGGCCAGGATCAGTTCCAGGATCAGGAATCCGGGCAATACGATCGATCCGGGCAGACCGCCGTAGGCGCAGTAGCGCAGCACCAGAAACGCCACCGCTCCGCCGGCCAGCCAGGCCGCCAGTTGAAGATCGGAGGACCACCCTAGACCCCAGCTGGTGAACGCCGCGCTGGCGCCGACCGCGCCGGTCGTGGCGAGCGCCCGCCCGGCGGCGGGATACCACCGGGTCTGCGCCAGGTTGGTCGCGTAGTCGGTCCCGATGGCGGCCAGCGCGGCCAGACCGAAACAAGTAAGTAGCAGCCAGCGGGCCGGGACCCGGAACAGGTCGAATCCGGGCTGATGATCGGATAGCAGACCAAACAGCGGAGTTGCCGTGCCCAATGCGATCCATCCCCCGAGGATCGCCAACCCCAGCAGGACGAAGGCCTCGAACCGACGGGTCCTATCAAGCAGCGCCAGGCCCGCCAGCCAAAGCGCCAGCAAGCCGACGTAGCCCAGGAACTCCTCGCTCAGGCCGCGTTCGACGAAGGAGGGCAGCAGGGCTTGCCCGATGGCCGACTTTGGCAAGGCGAAAGCGTTCTGGTGCCAGATGGGCAGCGCTTCCTGCCGCAGCGAGAGTTCGCGCAGACCCAGCGTCGGCAGGATTTGAACAGCGCTCAGGCCGATCCCCAGCGCGGCGGCGGCCGCGAGCCCGGCAAGTGACCGCGCCAACCTCGGGATGACCTCGGCGCCGGAAACGAACGAAATCCGGAACATTCGCGCGGCCAGGTAAAGTCCGCACAGAGCCAGCGAAATGTACTGGGCCTGGAAGTGGCCACCCAGATACTGCAGCGCCAGCAGCAGCGCGAGGATCCCGGTCCCGAGGACCCGCGGCCGTTCGACCAGGCGGTCGCCGACCAGCAATACCCAGGGCAGCCACGCGATGACCGCCAGCTGGTTGGGCAGTCCGATCCGGGCCGCCATGTAACCGCCGAAGGCGAACGCCAGTCCGGCCACCAGCGACCCGACCCAGCCACAGCGCAGGCTGGAACGGGCGAATGCGACCATTCCGATCCCGGCGATCCACGAGTGGATCAGCACCGTGGCGGTCAACGCGTACACCGGTTCCAGCCAGGCGAGGGCCAGGTTTGCCGGGTAAAACACCCCCGCCTGGGGATTGGCCAGAAACGGGACGCCTACGAACCGGTAGGGGTCCCACAGCGGCAGCCGGCCCTCGCCCAACGCCTGGTAGAGGTGGGCGAGATTGGCGAAGGCGTAGTTCTGGAAGTCGTAGCTCCCGGGCACCAGGCCTTCGAACAGGAAACGCCGGTAAAACAGCACCAGGGCCAGGCTGAATCCCAGGACCGTCAACAGGGCCGGTCGGCCCGTCAAGGCGATTTGAGCTCGTCGCCAAATCGGCATGGCTCTGGTGAACGCTCCGCGGACGGGTTTTGGTCCGCCGCGCCTACAGGTTTTCGGCCAGCAGCAGCGCCTTGGCTACCTGTTTCATCGGGATACGCCGGTCCATGCTGAGCCGCTGTATGCGCTGGAATGCGTCCTGTTCGGTGATCGAATGCTTGCTCATCAGCAACCCTTTGGCGCGCTCGATCAGCTTGCGAGTTTCCAAGCGTTCGTTGAGGTCGTCGACTTCTTTGACCAGCAAGCGGTACTCGCGGAATCGGGATACCGCCACTCCGATCGCCGGCATCAGATCGTTGTCGCGGATCGGCTTGAGCACGTAGGCCATTACGCCGGCGCCGATCGCCTGCTCAACCAGTTCGCGGTCGGAGAACGCGGTAACCAGCACCACCGGGGCGACCGCCCCGCGGGTGAGCTGCTCGGCGGCGGCGATCCCGTCCAGGCAGGGCATCTTGATGTCCATCACGACCACGTCCGGCCGCATCTCGCGGGCCAGATTCACGGCCGTCTGGCCGTCGGCGACATCGGCAACGATCCGGTGCCCGAGGTTTTCGAGCCGTTCACGAAGATCCAGGCGGATGATCGTCTCATCCTCCGCCAGCAATATTCGGAGCGGGGCAAGCGAGGGGCGGCGCGAGGTTTGGACGGACAATGCCAGGACTTTACTTGGGCAAGGCGAGATCGATTTTATTTGGCCGGACTAGGGGTGTAGTCACTCCCCGGCGGAGTCTTAAGGGTCGGGTAATAATTGGCTCCACCTCAGCCAAGATGACGGACGGTCAATTGAAGATCAATTGCGCCCAAGACCTGCTGGCCAGGGCGCTGGGCACGGTGTCGCGCGCGGTCGCGGGTCGTCCATCGCTGCCGGTACTGGCCAACGTTCTGCTTACCGCCGGCGACGGCCGATTGCGGCTGGTTGGCACCAACACCGAGATGGCGGTCACGGAATCGCTCGATTGCCAGGTCGATGTCGCCGGCTCGATCACGGTGCCGGCCCGCCTGCTGGTCGAATACATCAGCTCGCTGCCGCCCGGACCCATCGATCTCGAAACCGATGCCGAACGGCTTGAACTCAAGATCGTGGCGGAACGGTCGGACTCGGCTTTCAAAGGGATCGATTCGGAGGAGTTCCCGCCCTTGCCCGAAGTTGCCGCCGATCCCATTCTGAGCGTCGACCCCGCGCTGCTCAAACGGATGATCGACGTGACGGTGAGCTGCTGCGGCGACACTTCGCGACCGGTGCTGGCGGGAGTCTGCATCTCGATTCGGCCCGACGAACTGGTTTTGGCCGCGGCCGACGGTTATCGGCTGGCGGTCAAGCGCCTGGATTGCGACACCGGCGTGACCGACAACGTGGAAGTGGTAGTCCCGCAGGGGTCCCTGCAGGAGCTTTCACGAATCCTGGGTTCCCATCCCGACGAGGTCTCGATCAAGATTGCCGATTCGCGTTCGCACATTCAGTTCGACATCGGATCGGTCACCCTGATTTCCAACCTGATCGAAGAACAGTACCCCAATTTCGAATCGCTCATCCCGCAGGAGCATACGACCCGGGTGATCGTCCCGCGCGGCAATCTGGAAATGGCCACCCGGCTCGCGTCGATATTTGCCCGGACCGGATCGCGCGTCATCCAGCTCGAAACCGAGGAGCCAGGGGGTTTGCTGGTCTCGTCAAATTCGGCCGAGGTGGGGAATCACGAGGAGCGGATCAACGCCAGCATCGAGGGCGAAAACTCGGTGATCGCTTTCAACTCGAAATTCCTCAGCGACATGGTCGCGCTGGTTGAATCCGATGCGATCGAAATCAGGCTTTCCGGCTCAACCAATCCCGGGCTCTTCGCCGCCGACGCCGATCCGACCTATTGCCAGGTGATCATGCCCATGCACGTGGCCCGCTGACACGGGCTCCGGACCGCCGCGGCGGTCCGGAAGTCAAGCGGCCAGGTCGCGCCGCTCGAAGAACACGACGGTCGCCACCAGTCCTATCGCGGCCACCGCGCTGTAAATGATCAGCGGCGCCCAGGTCCACTCGAAGCCCTCGAGTATTAGGCCGACATCGTAGTAGTGGAACAGGGTGTATCGACCCAAGAATTCCCAGTCGTCGGAGATCTTGGATACAACGTCCATCACGTATTGGCCAATCACGATGACGGCCAGGGCGATCTGGGCACGCTGGGATGAGAGCCAAAGTACCGAAAAGAGCACCCCCACGCTGGCGAAGGCGCCGCCCAGCATTCCCATGATGATCCCGGTGTAGAGAAATCTCGCAATCGGCAGCTCGACTCCCTGTAACAGCCCGGCGACGATCGAAAAAAGGACGCAACTGAGACCGATCAGCAGAAGCGGCACCAGCAACCCCAAGTACTTGGAAAGGGCAAATACCCAGCGCGGCACCGGCGAAGAGAGCACTACGTCGATGGTGCCCCGTTCAACCTCGCCGGCGATCTGGGATCCCGAGGCAACCAGCGCGTATACGACCAGCGCCACGCCGAACCACGGGAAGAATTCAAACGACATGAACCCGGCGTAAGAGATTTCCGACGAACCGAGCACCGACGAGGACATCCCGAATGCGGCCAGCATCTCGGGCGGGAATTCGTTCAGGTAGCTGGTCAGATCGATCGCCGCCAGGATCACCTCGTAAAGCATGCCGATTGCGAACGCGATCAGTCCGCCGGCAATGGCGAACCAGAACGTGCCGGTGCGACGGGTGCGCATCGACGACAACATGATTCCGCGGGCCGCGGCGAGCCCGGGGGTCCGCAGTTCCGGGGCGCCGGATTGGGCCGTGATATCTGGGCTACTCAATTTCAGCCTCCTTCGAATTTCCGCGGCGGTCGGACTCATAGAGGTGCAGGAAAGTCTCCTCAAGCGAGGGCGGCACCGAATCCAGGTCGATCACGGTGCGCTCGGCCAATGCCTTCACCAGCCCGTCCATGCCCGAGGTGACCGCGAACGTCAGCCGCGATCCTTCCGCGGACGTTACGCTCACACCCTCGATTTCCCCGAATTCGGCGGCGTCGACGGATTCGGCGAATTCAACTTCGACCGGTTTCACGAGGCGGTTGCGCAATTCGGAAATGCGGTCCACGGCTACGATCTTGCCTTCGCGGATGAACGCCACCCGGTCGCAGAGCTCCTCGACCTCGGAGAGCACGTGCGAGGAGAAAAACACGGTCGTCCCGCGCCCGGCCGCTTCCTGCAAGTAGCCGTGCAGCTCCTGTTGGATCAGGGGGTCAAGGCCGGTCGTGGGTTCATCCAGGACCAACAGCGGTGGATCGGACTGCAGCGCTCCGGTAAGCGCCAGCTTTTGCTTCATGCCGCGCGAGAACCGGGCGATTCGCGCCGAGGGGTCAAGGTCCAG
Organism: Chloroflexota bacterium; assembly: GCA_009840625.1. Taxonomy (NCBI): domain Bacteria; kingdom Bacillati; phylum Chloroflexota; species Chloroflexota bacterium. Next base: position 26,677 of record VXNJ01000016.1, read on the forward strand.
CCGGTGCAGCAGTTCGTCGCGGCGAATTGCGGCCCGCCCGGAAAGCGATTCCAGCAGGTCCAGCATTGCGCGACCGCTCAGCTGGTCGTAGTGGCTGGCTTCGCCCGGCAGGTATCCGGTCATTCCCCGGATGCGGATTGAATCGGCTCGGGAGTCGTGGCCGAAGACCCGCACCGAACCGCCGCTCGGGCGGATCAGGTCCAGCATCACCCGTATCGCGGTCGATTTGCCCGCCCCGTTGGGGCCGAGGAACCCGAAGATTTCGCCGCGGCCGACTTCCAAATCGATCGAGTCGAGCGCCAGCGTCGACCCGTAGTACTTGGTCAGCGATTGGATTTGGATTGCCGGAAACGGACCTGCGTCCACTCCTCGTCCCTTCCCAACTAGGCGAGCCGCCCTATTTGACCTTAAGCGGGCGCCAGGATCGCGTCCAACATCAGCCCGCAGAACCGGTCCGGTTCCAGGTCTTCCATCAGGCGCGCCGGATTAGACCCTCGGCGGAGTCGCATCCGGCCGGACTCGACGTCGGCCCCGACCATGCCATCCCGCCAGCTGTAGAGTTCGGGCCAGATCAATTCGCCCAACGTGGCCCCGTCGAACATCGGGGTCCGGTCGCGGACGCGGACCGCCAGGTACTGATCCAACATGCCGGCCAGACTTGCTCCGATCGCCAATCCCGAATCGCGCATCCGGGCGCTCTCCGCGGTCCCGATCTGGGCCCGGCGGGTGGGGCCGATCAGGCCCAGCCAGGTCTCGGCTCCGGATTCGATCACGACCCGGGCCGCGTCCGGATCGCAGTTGAAGTTGTATTCCCCGCGGGGTCCGTCGGGAAACTCGCCGCCCATGATCAGCAACCGGGCGGCGTTGGTGGCGAAATTCGGGTCCTGCCGGATCGCGTGCGCCAGGTTGGTCAGCGGACCGACCGCGCAAACGGTGATTCGGCCGGGCGCACGATTGACCATTTCCAGGAGGGCGTCGACGCCGTCGCCCGGTTCCACGCGGGCCCGCTCGGGCACGAAACCGGCGCCCGAATCCATCGAGGTACCTGCCGCCAGTCCGGAGTAGTTGGGCCTTTCCCCCGCGTAGACCGGAACGTCATCCCGGCCGCATTCCTCCAGGACCCGTCGCGCCAGGCGGGCACGCGCCCGGGTGTCGCCGTGGGCGGTGATAACCGCGCGCAGATCGATGCGCGGACTGACGGCGGCCAACGCGATCGCGAACACGTCGTCCACGTCGTCGCCGGTATCGGTGTCCAGCACCACCGGCACGGCATCGGGATCGCGTTCGGGGTATGCGGACAATGGAATTCCTAGGGTTGGTCAGGTAATCGGCAAGGACACCGGTATTTTGGGCACAACATTCGATCATTCGGCGCGCGGCACCGTCGCCGGCGGGCGCGGCATGGTCGCGGCCGGTCACCCGCTGGCGGCCGGAGTCGGTCTGCAGGCCCTTGCCCGGGGCGGCAACGCTTTCGACGCCGCGGTGGCAATGGCGGCCGCGATCGCGGTCGTTGAACCGGCCATGAATTCGATCGGGGGCGATGCTTTCGCCATCGTCAAATCGCCCGACTCCGCCCAACCGCAGGCCTTCAATTCCTCGGGCCCGGCCCCGGCCGCGGCGCGCGCGCGCGATTACGGGGAGCGAATCGCCCCGGAGGGACTGGCGGCCGCCACCATCCCGGCAGCGGTGCGCTTGTGGGAGCAACTGCACGGCGAGTTCGGTCGTCTCAAATGGGCGGACCTGCTAGCTCCGGCGATCGAATTCGCCGATCGCGGAGTCCCGGTTTCGCAGCTCTTGGCCGGCCACATCCAAGCCAACCGGAATTCGCTGGCCCGTTTTCCCGACAGCGCCCGCACATATCTTCCCGGCGGCGCTCCGCTTCGGGCCGGGGAAACCCTCTGGCAACGGCCGTTGGCCCGGACCCTCGCAGAAGTCTCCGAGCGCGGGGCGGTCGGACTCGCCGAGGGATCATTCGCCGGGGCGCTCGAAGCCTACGCCCGGGACCTGGGGCTCGCGCACCGGCGCAGCGATTTCCAGCTGCTGCGCTGCGACCGGCTCGCTCCGCTCAGCACTCCCTATCTGGGCCGCACGGTCTGGGTCCAGCCCCCGGTCAGCCAGGGTTACGTCACCCTGGCCGCGCTTGCGATAGCCGATCTGGCCGGGGCCGGCGAGCTCGAGTATTCGGATCCGGTCCGGGTGCACATTGCGATCGAAGCCAAGAAACAGGCTTTCCAGTTGCGGCACCGTTTTCTGGGCGATCCCGACCTTGCCGGAGCCAGTTCCGCGGAAATACTCGACGGTGACTTGCTGGCCGCTTCGGCCGCGCGGATCGACCATACCCGCGCCGCCCGCCACGCGATCCCGGAGCCCCTGCCGGTGGGGAGCGACACCACCTGCCTGGCAGCGGCCGACGCCGAAGGCAACTCGGTCGCCTACATCCAGAGCATCTTCGCCGCGTTCGGTTCGCGCGCCATGGTGCCGGGGACCGGGGTGATGATGAACAATCGCATGACCGGGTTTTCGCTGGACCCCAGACACCCGAACTTTCTGCGCGGCGGGCGACGGCCGGTCCACACCCTGATGACCTGGATGGTCACAGACGCCGAATTGCCGGTGGCTTTCGGTTCAACCGCCGGCGGCCACTACCAGGTACAGACCAACCAGCAGGTCATCGACAACCACCTGCGGTTTGGGATGGATCTGCAACGGGCGCTCGAAGCGCCCCGCTGGGGTCATGACGAGACGAGCGGGGACGTCTACGTGGAGGAGCGCTTTGGCGCGCCGATGGCAGCGACCCTGCGAACCCTCGGGCACGAGGCCGCCGGGGCGGGCCTTTGGGGGGCGGGATCGCGCGGTCTGGCGATCGGCCGCGACCCGGCGAGCGGCAATCTCTGGGGGGCCAGCGATCCGCGCTGGCACGGGGTCGCCATCGGGTTCTGACTAACCCGGCGACCGGAACCGCGCCGGCCTACCTTCCCAGGGCGTAGTCGATGATCAGCTGGTTCACGACCTGCTCGACCGGAGCCAGATCGTCGGTGAACGCGCCTTCCGCCGATTCAACCTGATAGGTCGTGATCCCGCGCGCCGCGACCTCTCGAATCGCCGGAATATCGGCGGCCCCGGCCCGGGCCCGGGCCTCCTCGAAGGCGACCGGGCGTTTCAGCGCGTAAACGAGGCTGTTGGAAGTGGAATCGGGCAGGGTCACCAATACCGCCGGAAATACCGACCGCAAGGTGGCCGCCATTAGGTCCAACAGTTCGTTGTCACGGGCCGGCCCGCGTCCAACGTTCGAAACCAGGACCCCGTCGGGCGCCAGCTTCTCGGCCACTTCCTGGTAGAACTCGCGCGTGGTCAGGTGGAAGGGGATGTACGGGGGCCGATAGGCGTCGAGAATCACCACGTCGTACGTCTTCTGCGACTGGTTGAGGAAAACCCGCCCGTCCTCGGCGATCGCGTTCAGCCCCTCCTCGTTCATCGCGAAATATTCGACTCCGGCGTCGATTACGCCCGGATCGATCTCGACCCCGTCGATGCGAACGTGCGGACCAAAGTTCTCGGCATAGAGCTTGGGGGCGGTGCCGGCCCCCAGGCCGATCACCAGAACCTCGGTTACTTCCCCGGGATTTTGTTCGCGGAAATACGGCGCCAGCAGGAAATAGTCCCAGGGACCGCCCGAGAGCGGCTGCGGCGACTGGTCCGGCCAATAGACCGAATGCGTGGCCAGACGCTCCTCGTTGTTCAGGATCAGGCGGCGCGGACCACCCTGGGCCTGGACGACCTGGATGTAGTTGAACAACGACTCGTCCTCGTAGATCAGCTCGCCGGTCTCGGCCGGCTTGATCGGGTCGATGGACACGTTGCCCCAGACGGTCAGCGCGATCGCCAGCGCCAGCAGGGCCAGGACCGGAGGGCGCCGCAGGGCGCCCGCCGCAATCACCAAAAGTAAAAGGGCGAAGAAAAGGAACGTGTTGCGGGTGCCCAGGTTGGGAACCAGGACCAGGACCGGCAGAAACGCGCCGATGATCGACCCGACCGTGCCGATCGCGTACACCCGGCCGGCCACCCGGCCGGCCGATTCGACCTGGCGCGAGGCAAGCCGAATCGCGAAGGGGGAAACGAATCCGAGCAGGGTAATCGGTACCGACAGCAGCACCAGCACGCCGAACAGCGAGCCCAGGAAAACCCCGGCCGAAAGGTTCGCCAGGCCGGTGACCGACAGCGCCAGGATCGGCCTGGCCACGAACGGAACCAGGGCGATGAACGCGGCCGCAACCGCCACGATCCAGATAAGGAGCCGGTCGTCGGGACGGCGGTCGGCCAGCCGGCCGCCCAGGAAGTAGCCGACCGAAAGAAAAAGCAGGGTCAACCCGATCACGTTGGCCCAGACGAACAGGTTGTTGCCGAAAAACGGGGCCAGCAGCCGCGAAGCGGTCAGCTCCACCCCCAGGATCGACATGCCGCCGAAAAACACCAGCAGCAGCAGAAACCGATCCGAGTAACTGCGGCGCACCTCCACCGGGGCGCTCATTTAGATCGCGCTCCCCGCCCGGGCCGGAACTGCGCCGGCCGGGGTGAACCGGAGTCCGGGGGCACCGGCTATTCCCAACTGAACCGCCACACCGCCACCGCGAATCCGCCGACCACCCAGGCCAGCATCACGGCCAGGTTCAGCCACATGTCGTAGCGGCCGTCGGCCTCGATCATCAGCTGGCGCACGGCGTCGGCCATGTAGGTCAGCGGCAACAGGTTGGCGAACCACTGCAGCACCTGCGGAAACACGTCGAGCGGGAAAAACACGCCGGCCAGGACGAACATCGGCAGCGAGATCAGCTGGACTATCGGGAACATTGCCTCCTCGGTGCGGGCGAACGAAGAAGCGGTGAAGCCGATCCCGACGAACACGAGCGTGCCCAGCGCAAGCACCCCGATTACGGCCAGCGGATTGAAGAAATCCAGTCCGAATCCGACCACCAGGATCACCAACTGAATCGACGCCTGGATGGCGGCGATTATCACCCGCTGAATTATTCCGGCGATCAGCACCATGGATCGCGTCGCCGGGGTCGCGCCGACCCGCTTGAGCACTTTCTTCTCCCGGCGCGCCACCAGATTGATGGCCGAAAAGACCCCCAGTTGCATGATCGAAAAGCTGATAATCCCGGGCCCGACGAAATCGATCGTGCTCAGGTGGCGCGTGGTATTCGGGGTCGTGACCACGTCGATTCGCGGAACGTTGCCGGCCAGCCCCCGGTCGACGGCGTCGACGATCGCGCTCAGCGCCGGGATCACGACTCGGATCGCATCCTGATCGCGGTTGTCGTAATAGATTTCGACCTGGGCTCGATCTTGCTCGGAAAGGGCGCCGGCGAACCCCGGCGGGATGACCAGGACCGCCTTCAGGTCCCCGTCGTCCAATGCCGCGGTCTGGCTGGCCAGATCGCCCACCTCGAGGGCGAACAACGGGTTGGCCTCAATCGCCGCCGTTATCCCGCCGGCATGGGCCGAGTCCTCGCCCGCCACCAGGCCGACCGGGTGCGAAGTGGGCTGGGAAAAGGCCCCGATTATGAACCCAACCACCACCGTGAAGATCGGCGGGAACACGAAGGTGAAGAACATCGCGGTTCGATCGCGAATGAATTCGAGCGAAAACCCCCATATCAGGCCGAGGGTGCCGGAAGTTCTCAATCGCGGATCCTTCGCCCGGTGAGTTTGAGGAAAACGTCCTCCAGGTTGGGCCGGTGCACGTGCACTTCGTCCAGGGCTGCGCCGGTCCGCGACGCCAGCGCGAACACCTCCGGGAGGGCGGTGGTGGCGTCGGCAATTGAAAGCTCGTACTCGCCGTCGGCGGAAATGACCTCTTCGACTCCGGTCAGGCGTTCCAGGTCCAATCCGGCGAGCTCGGCCGAGGCGTTGAAGGTAAGCGTCGCGCCGCCGAAATTGGAACGGATCAAGCCGCCCGGGGTATCGGCGGCAATGATCTTGCCGTTATCGACGATCACCAGGTGGTCGGCCAGGGTCTCGGCTTCGTCCATGAAGTGGGTCGTGAGAAATACGGTGGTGCCGCGCTCTTTCATCTGCGTGACCACTTCCCAGAGGCGGCGCCGTGCCTGCGGGTCCAGTCCGGTGGTCGGTTCGTCCAGAAAAACAAGCTCCGGATCCGAAAGAAGGGCCAGCGCCACTGCCAGGCGCTGCTGTTGTCCGCCCGAAAGGTTTTCGCTGTAGGCCTTCTGGCGTTCGGTCAACCCGACCATGTCGAGCAATTCATCGACGTCGTGGGCGTTCCGGTAGAAGGAACCAAACATCTGCAGGTGCTCGCGCGCGGAGAGCTTGGGGAACAACGCCGAGGATTGCAGCTGGATCCCTATGCGTTCGCTTAGCACGTCTTGCTGCCGGCCGGGATCAAGCCCCAACACCGATACGTATCCCGAATCCCGCTCGCGCAGCCCCTCCAGGATCTCTACCGTGGTGCTTTTGCCGGCCCCGTTGGGGCCGAGCATGGCAAAAATCACTCCCGGTTCAACCGAAAAGGAAATTCCGTTGACCGCGCGCACGTCGCCATAGTGCTTTTTCAGGTCTTGGACGACGACGATCGGATCCATGGCGCGGAATGACTCGAATTGGCTGCTTGCGAGGGGGGCTCGGAATCGGTTGCGCGAGCGGATCGATTATCGAAAAATTGTGGTCGGTCGGTCGAAAATCCGGGCCCCGCGGCGCGGTTCTTGCGGCTGCTTGGTTCAGGCTTTAGTCGGCATGACCCAGATGTAGCGGCCTACGTTTTCACCGACCTGGACGTAGCTGTCGGAAACCCGCACGTCCATCATTCCGCCGCGGCTGCGGTCGGCGACCCGGACCGGGTTGCCCGGAATCAGCCCCGAATCCTGGATGAACGAAAGCAGGTCGGTCTGCTCCTCGATGAGTTCCGAAATCCGCCGCACCTCCACCACGGTTCCCACCGGTACCTGTGAGAGTTGCCAGAGCCCCTCGCGCGACCAGGTTCGCACGTTGCCGGGGATCGGATTGCCGTGCGGGCAGGTCTCGGGGTGGCCGAGGGCGGCCGAAATCCGCTCCTCGAGCCGCTGCGAGATCGCGTGCTCGAGGCGGTCGGCTTCCTCGTGCAGCGCCGACCACTCGAGGCCCAGCTGGTCCTGCAGCCAGCGCTCGATCAGGCGGTGCCGCCGTACTATCCGGTCGGCCCGGGTGCGACCCGAGTCGGTGAGTTCGATCAGGTTGCCCGATTGGACTTCGATCCAGCCGTCGCGGACCATCCGCTTGACGGTGGCCGACACGGTCGGCGCCGAAACGCCCAGGCGCTCGGCCAAGCGCGCCGCGATCACCGGCATGTGCTCGTACTCGAAACTGGCGATCGCCAGCAGGTAGTCCTCGACCGTGGGGGTGGAGTCGGGACCTGGATCAGTGTTCGTCGGGTGCATCAGGCCAATTGTGGCACCGCGCCGGAGGTAGCAGGATAATCGCCTGCTTACGTTCCCGCCCCGCATCCCGTCGAGTTCCTGGTGCAGATGACCCCGGTCCTGGTAATGAAATTCGGCGGCACGTCGCTGGCCGACCCCGAACGGATCCTGGCCGCCATCGGACTTATCGACCAGGCGTTGAGCGAGGGCTTCAGACCGGTGATCGCCGCCTCGGCGATGGGCAAGACCACCGACGCCCTGATCGATCTGGCCCGGCAGCTGGACGCCGACATCGACGGTCCCGACCGCGACCTCTTGCTCTCGACCGGCGAGGTCGTCTCCTGCGCCCTGCTCTCGGCGGCCCTTAACGCCCGCGGGCGCCCCGCGGTGGCCCTGACCGGACAGGCGGCCGGGATCGTGACCGACCAGAGCCACGGGCGGGCGCGAATCCAGTACATTTCCTCCCGCCGGCTGCGGTCCGAATTGGCGGACGGCCGCATCCCGATCGTGGCCGGATTTCAGGGCGCCAGCCAGGGCGGGCGGGTAACGACCCTGGGCCGCGGCGCCTCCGACACCACCGCGGTGGCGCTGGCCACCGCCCTGGACGCCGACCACTGCCGGATTTACACCGACGTCGACGGCATCTACTCGGCCGATCCGCGGCTGGTGCCGGCGGCGCGCAAGATCGAGCAGATCTCGTACGAAGAGACCCTCGAAATGGCCGCCCTGGGCGCCGGCGTAATGCACGCCCGCTCGGTCGAGGTGGCCGGCCGCAACCGGGTGCCCATCGAGGTCCGTTCAAGCTTCAACTCCAACCCAGGGACGTGGATCATGCACGCCGACCAGATCGATATCGAAACCGGAGCCGGCGTTCGCGCCGTGGTCGACGACGCCGACGTGGCCCAGATAACCGTCGTCGGCGTTCCCGACCGGCCGGGGCTGGCGCACGCCGTGTTCGCCCCGCTGGCCAACGACGACATCAGCGTCGACGTGATCGTGCAGAACATATCGCACCAGGGCCTGACCGACATTTCGTTCACCGTCCAGCGCGCCGACTACGACAAAGCCCTGGCCGCGACCCAGCTGACGGCCCGCGAAATCGGCGCCCAGCAGGTCACCTCGGATCCGCAAGTGGCCAAGCTCAGCCTGGTCGGCACCGGGATGGTGTCAACCCCCGGAGTGGCCTCGAGCATGTTCGGCACTCTGGCCGAGGCCGGAATCAATATCCGCGGAATAACCACCAGCGAGATTCGGGTAACCTGTTTAATCGGCGAGGCGCATCTGGCAAAGGGCGCCAGGGCGCTGCACACGGCGTTTGGGTTAGATGCTTGAAGTAGAGATGGTCGTCGACAGCGTTCGCCTCAACCTGGTGAACCCGTCACGCACGATTTGGTTGCGCCAGAAAGACCGGCGCCGCTACCTGCCGATAACGATCGGCGGCCATGAAGCCGACGCCATCGCGATAAAGCTGGTGAACCTGAAAGACGACGCCCCGATGCGTCCGTTGACCCACGACCTGCTGCTGCAGACCATCGAGGCGCTGGGCTGGCAGGTCGAGAAGGTGCTGGTCCGGGATCTGAGCGACCAGGTCTTCTACGCCGACGTCGTCCTGCACCGCGAAGAGGAAGAAAAAGTCATCGACGCGCGTCCCTCGGACGCGATCGCCCTGGCGGTGCGCGCGGCAGTGCCGATTTACTGCGCCCAATCGGTGCTCGACCGGGCCGGCCTGGAGCCCGAGGACGATCCGGCCGAAACCCCCGAAGAACCGGTCAGCGAGGAGAGCCTGAAACCGTTCGCCGAGTTCATCGGGCAACTGGACCTGGACGATCTCGGCGACGATTGAAGCAATCGGTCATAAAATCGCCAAAAACTGCCGGAATAAACCCCGGATGCAGCACGAGAGTGGGCGGGTAGCCACGTGAGCGCCAAGGCCAACGGACAAACCGGCACCTGGAACGCCAAGACCGGCCTGGCCCGGATGCTCAAGGGCGGCGTGATCATGGACGTGACCACGGCCGCCGAGGCCAAGATCGCCGAGGAGGCCGGGGCCGTATCGGTGATGGCCTTGGAGCGCGTGCCGGCCGACATCCGCGCCCAGGGCGGCGTGGCCCGCATGTCGCCGGTCGACATCCTGATCCAGATCAAGGAGTCGGTCACCATTCCGGTCATGGCCAAGTGCCGTATCGGGCACTTTGTCGAGGCCCGAATCATCGAAGCGCTGGGCCTGGACTACATCGACGAATCCGAGGTGCTCACAGTCGCCGACAACGCCCACCACGTGGACAAGCACGATTTCACGATCCCGTTCGTCTGCGGCGCACTCGATCTGGGCCAGGCGCTGCGGCGCATCGGCGAGGGCGCGGCGATGATCCGCACCAAGGGCGAGGCCGGCACCGGTGACGTGGTCGAAGCGGTAAACCACATGCGAACCGTCCAGGGCCAGATCCGTTGGCTCTGCGGACTCGGCCAAGAAGAGCTGATGGCTGCGGCCAAGGACCTGCGGGCCCCCTACGACCTGGTGGTTGAGGTTCACCGCAGCGGAGGCTTGCCGGTGGTCAATTTCGCCGCCGGCGGGATCGCCACTCCGGCCGACGCGGCCATGATGATGCACCTGGGAGCCGAGGGCATATTCGTCGGATCCGGGATCTTCAAAGCCGCCAAGGAAAAGGCGCTGCAGCAGGACCCCGCGCTCAATCTGGCCGATCCGGAAAGCGATGCGGCCTGGGCTCCGTTCGCCCGCCGCCTGGCGCGCTCGATCGTCGAGGCCACGCTGCACTACGAACGATTCGATCTGGTCGCCGAAGCCGCCCGCGGCATCGACGTGGCCATGTCCGGCATCGCAGCCGACTCACTGGAGGTCGCCGAGCGTCTGGCGCAACGCGGCCACTGAATTTGTCATCATCCGGGCCCGACCGGCCGCTGGTTGGCGTGCTGGCCATTCAGGGAGATTTCGCCGAACACCTCGGCGTGCTGGAGCGCCTGGGCGCCCGCACCATGGCCGTCCGCCTCCCCGACCAGCTGGATGACCTCGACGGGCTCGTCATACCCGGCGGCGAGAGCACCACATTCGGCAAACTTGCGGTCCGCTACGGGTTCATGGGACCGGTACGCGATCTGGTCGCCAGCGGCCGGCCGGTCTGGGGGACCTGCGCCGGGTTGATCTTCCTGAGCCGCGATTGCGGTCGCGACCAGCCGATCCTGGAAGTGATGGACGTGGCGGTGCGGCGCAACGCGTTCGGATCCCAGATCGACAGCTTCGAACGCGCTTTGGACATCCCGGCCCTGGGCCCGGAGGCTTTTCCGGGCGTCTTCATCCGGGCCCCGCTGGTCACCGCCGTCGGAAGGGACGTGAAGGTCCTCTCGGAAATAGACGCCGGCGTGGTGGCGGTGGAACAGGCCAACCTATTGGGCACCTGCTTCCACCCCGAATTGACCCGCGACCCGCGAATGCACCGCTACTTCCTCAATAAAATGACCTCGCAGACGCAATTTCCTCCCAAGAACTAACCCCTATCCGCACCGACGCAACATCCCAGTCGCAGCCCTCTCGGGACGCCGTCGGACTGGGATCGCAGCCGCAGCCCGGCCTGCGCTACGCCGAGACGGACGCGGAGGAACTTGACGCGCTGCTCGGCCTGCTTCCGCAATCGGTCGCCGAACCGATCCGATCGCAGGGCGAGTGCGACGCACTCATCGAGGTCGTGCTCGACGTTGGCCGCCGGCCGTTGGCCCGGTTCCCGGGCGGCGACATCGAACTGGGAAGCTGGCTGATCGAATCCGACACCCTGGAGGAGGCCGCCGCCAGGATCGGAAATTTCGACGCCGACAACCGGGCCGGAGTCGTGGGCACGCTGCACCGGGTGTCGGCGATCCGCAACCGCAGCGGCCGGATCGTGGGCCTCACGCTGCGACGCGGCCGCGCGATCTACGGGCAGGTGGCCATGGTCCGCGACGTGATCGACTCGCGCCGCTCGGTCCTGCTGGTCGGTCGCCCCGGGGTCGGCAAGACGACGCTGCTACGCGAAATCGCGCGCGAACTAGCCGACGGGATGGGGCGAAGGGTACTGGTGGTGGACACCTCGAACGAAATTGCCGGCGATGGAGACATCCCGCATCCGGGCATCGGCGGCGCGCGCCGGATGCAGGTTCCGGCGCCGGACCGTCAGCACCAAGTGATGATCGAAGCGGTTGAAAACCACATGCCCGAAGTCCTGATCATCGACGAAATCGGGACCATTGCCGAAGCCCGGGCGGCGCGAACGATCGCCGAGCGCGGCATCCAGCTGGTGGCCACCGCGCACGGCAACAGCCTGCAAAACCTGATCACCAACCCAACCCTGAACGTGCTCGTGGGCGGGATCGAGAACGTGATCCTGGGCGACCGCGAAGCCCGGCGCCGCCGAACCCGCAAGGCCGTACTGGAAAGGCGCGGCGCGCCGACCTTTGATGTCCTGATCGAAATCGCGCGTCGCAACCAGCTGTTGGTGCACACCAACCTGGCTCATGCCACCGATGCAGTCTTGGCGGGAGAACCGCTGGCCGCGGAGATGCGGACCCTGCAAGACGAGGGGGTCCAGATAGATCGCCGCACATTGCGCCCGGCCAGCTCCGACTGGGCCAAACTGGCCGAGGCGCCCGAGCAGGTCATCGCCGAAGCCACGTTCGAGCCTCCGCCGCTGGAGCCGTACCTGCACGGAATCTCCTCCGGCAAGATCCGCAAGGCGGCCCGCGCGCTGGGGATCACGGTGCGGCCGGTCCGCGAACTGGGTCACGCCGAATTGCTGATTACCACCCGATCGAGCTACCTCCACCGTGATTCGACGCTGGACCGGGCGATCGATATGGACATGCCGGTCTTCGTTCTGGAGGGCACTTCGGTCGAGCGCGTCCGCAAGGGTCTGGCCAAGGCGTTCGCGGCCCTGCGTCTGCAATCCGGGTCCGGCGACGGATCCGTCAGCTCCTATCTGAGCAGCGCCTGAGTCCGCGCCCTCAGGCCGCATCCTCTGCACGCAGTGCCATGAACGAGAGTCCGGTCGCTCCCGACCGCGGCATCCTGGTTACCTTCGAGGGGATCGACGGGGCCGGTAAGACGCACATGAGCCGGCAGCTGCGCAGCCGGCTGGAGGATGAGGGCGTGGCAACCCTGCTGGTGCGCGAGCCCGGTGGAACCGAATTCGGCGAACGGTTGCGCGACGACTGGGAGCACGAAAACTTGACTTCGCCGACCTCGCCGCGGGTCGAGGCGCTGCTGTTCAACGCCGCCCGCGCCCACCTGGTCGAGCAGCGCATCCGGCCCGCGCTGGCTTCCGGAAGGGTGGTAATCTGCGATCGATTCGCCGATTCGACCATCGCCTACCAGGGAGCCGATTCCGGTCTGGACGTAGAAGAGCTGGAGCGGCTCAATTTCTTCGCCACCGCCCGGCTGGTTCCCGATCTGGTGGTCCTTTTGGACGTTCCCGCCGAAGTTGGCTTGGCGCGCAAGGCGGGCATGGCCCCGCAAGCCGGTGAACTGAAAGGGATGGAGGGCCGCGGTGCCCGCTACCTGGACCGCGTGCGCAACTTATATCTATCGCTGGCGGCCCATGCGCCCAACCGCTGGCAGGTTCTCAGCGGCCGCGAAGACCCCGCAAACCTGATGCCTAAAATCTGGGCGCGGGTAGCATCCCTCTTGGAGCGCAAGATGACCGCTCCCACCGGACGCCGCCAGAACCAACTCTTGTAGTCCCCGACTTTTTTGGCCGGGTTCCCAGGGAAAAGCATTGACCGCGCGCGAGCAAGGCGCAGCCGAGCAAAACAAGCTCGTAATCGCCATCGTCCAAGACGAAGACGCCAACTCTCTGGCCGACGACCTAGTCGCCAATAACTTCGGGCTTACGCGCATCAACACCGCCGGCGGGTTCCTCCGGCAGGGCAACGTATCGTTCCTGATAGGGACTCCCAGCGACCGTCTGGGCGAGCTGCTGACCATAGTCCGCGCCAATTGCCAAACGCGTACCCAGTACGTCAACCCGATCCCGCCGATCATGGAGCCCGGCGAGTTCTACATCCCCTACCCGGTCGAAGTTCAGGTTGGCGGGGCTACCGTTTTCGTCATCGATCTGGAGCGCTACGAACGGCTCTAGCCCGGTCCGATTTGGGCGCTAAGCGCCCGTGCACATCGGAACCGCGAACCGGGCGCAAGTGAAGGCGTCCCCTCGCTAGCGCCGACGGTAAATCCTGCGAATCACCCTAGCGCAATGGCTCCCGCAGGTACGTCCGGAGTTTTCCCGGCGGCGCCCATTCACCGGCCCGCACCTGCGCCGGGGAGCTGGCAATCGAGCAGAAGCCGGCGATGACACGCGGGTGATCGACCTGCCGTAGGCCTCGCGGGAACGGCGCGGAATCAGCCCGGCGCCCGGCACCCTGTCACTTCAAGTGATCGCGGTATACGCCGACCACCACTCCACGGATTTCAAGCCGGTTCGTATCAATCGGGTCGTGTTCGGAATTTGCGGGTTTGAGCAAATACCGAAAGCGCCCGTTGCGGTAAAAGCGCTTTAGCGTGGCTTCCTCGTCTCCCAGAATCGCAACCACCACGTCGCCGTCGTCGGCGGTGTTCTGGCGCCGCACAAGCACGCGGTCCCCGTCCAGGATGTGGTCGTCGACCATGGAGTCGCCGCGAACTTCAAGCGCGTAATAGTCGCGCGGATCGTCGGGCGAGACCGTCTCCGGCAGCGGCACGTAACCCTGGTGGTCGGTGATGGCCTCGATCGGCGAACCGGCAGCGATCGCGCCTATGATCTGGGCCGCCCGGACCTGCAGGCACTCGTCGGATTCGGGATCGTAATTGGCGGTAATCCCGTGGGCCTCGCCGGTGCGCCTGATGTAGTTCTTGCGATCAAGCGCCACCAGGTGTGCCTGCACCGACGCGGCCGAAAGCCCCAATTGCTCACCGATCTGGCGAACGCTCGGGCTGTAGCCGTTCTCCACCTGGAATGCCCTGATTACGTCTAGCACCCGCCGCTGTTTTGCAGTCAACGACCTTGCCATCGACACCCATCCTGATCATCGTTCGAGTTTCATCAAGCTGTAATCATTCAAATGATCAGCTTAACAAATATTGTACACGTCCGATCGAGCGCCTTTCGAAGGCATGGAACAGCTATCGAACTGCCCCCGAACCCCGCGAATCGGGGCCGACGCGAACCGCCTATCTCAAATAACCTAAACAGACGACGCAAGCCCATTTCCGGTGCCAGTCCCAATTGCTTGACCTGATTCGACGACTGATCCCCGAGATCGGCGGTCCGGCCCACGAAGATGGGCGGGCCGAAGAAGAGGCGACCGGCCAGAAGATTGCTCCCGGCGAGGTCTTGCAGCTGGGACCCGAGGTCGAGATCGGTCACGACTGGTTCGAGGTGAAGGGCCGGCGTTTTCCGCGCCTTAAGGAGCGCGTCCGCCAGGCCCTGCCCGAAGACGCCTCCCATTTCCGGCCCGCGGAAGCCGACGACTTCTCCCAGTCGGTTCCCCGGCGTCACGAGATTTTTGCCCACCTGACCGCCGACATGGCCGACTTGCTGGAACGAATTGCCGAGATCGATTCCAATCCGCGGCTGGGTTCAATGATGCTGATTTCCGGGCCCACCGGTTGCGGCAAGACAACCCTCGCCAAGACCTACTGCTTCGCCGCCAACCTGCCGATCACCGAGCTGAATTTCTCGGGCGACTCCACCCTGACCGATTTCTTCCACCGCACCGAGGTCATCACCGACGCGGCCGGGACCCAGACCACCCAGGTAATGCTCGGGCCGGCCGCGGAAGCGATGCTCTACGGCAAAAAACTGCTCATCAACGAACTGAACATGCTTCCGGCCGACCTGATGAGCGCCATAACTTCGGCGGTCGACACCGGACGCCTGCTGCTCTCATCGACCCGGATGGGCAACGTCGAAATCGCGCTGCACGAGGACTTCGGGATCATCGCGACCGCGAACCCCGACTACATCGGTACCTCGGAAATGGGCAAACCGCTGCGGCGACGCTTCGGGGTCGGCCTGGGTGACATCACCATGGGATTCCTTCCGCCCGAGCAGGAAACCGAATCGCTCCTGGCCGAATTCGGGCGCATCAGGCTGCTGGAGGCGGCCGGTATCGAAGCCGATCCCGGTATCGCCGAGCGGCTGGTGGCGGTCGCCGACCGGCTCCGCAATCACCAGGATTTCGGCGCCCGGATGCGCGACCGCATTTCAACCCGGGCCCTTCTCCACTGGCTGGCAACCGGTTACCTCACCGGCCTGCCGATGGCTGAGATCGGCGCCCGCGCGGTCCTGACCATCGCTCCCGGCGACATCTTTGACGAGGTGGCCCGCACCGCCGCCAAGATGTTGGGTGGCCTGCGCGCCGCCGACGGTCCCCCGCGGCGTCTCGCCGGCGCCCTGCTCTCGCGCAAGGGGCCCGAACCGGGGCAGGCCGTGCCCGTGCCCGAACTCGATCACCCGCTCGAAGAGGAACCGGACGCGGTCAGCGAATCGGTCGACGGAGCGGCGATCGAACTCAGTGACGGGGTCAGGGTCGCGGTGGCTCCACGCGAGGCGGGGGCCCCGCGACTTGCCGCCTTCGACCGCCGCGGGCAGCCGATTTCCGACCGCAGCGAGCTGGCCACGGTTCGATCGCAACTGCGCCGCCAGCTCAACATCAATCTGCCCCAACCGCTGGGCAATCCGCCCGAGCGGGACCGGATCCTGCCGTGCCTTACGGGCACCACCCACGGCGCCCTGCAACTGGCCCAGAGCGCGGTCCTGCTGGGCTGGCCGGTGCTGCTGCGCGGCCCCTCGGGGTGTGGCAAATCGGCCCTGGCCCGAACCCTGGCCGCGCAATGGCATTTGCCGGTGGTCGAGTTCTCCTTCACCGGCGAGACCGACAAGAGCGATCTGACCGCGGTGCGCCAGATGCGTGCCGGCCGCACCCGCTGGAACGTGCAGGCGTTCATGGAGGCGGTCCAGGCCGGCTATTTCGTAATCATCAATGAGTACAACCTCGCCTACCCGGACGTGCACTCGATCATCAACGGCCTATTCGACAAGGCCGGACTCGTGACCCTGCCGGACGGATCCCAGTTCCGGGCCCACCCCCACTTCCGCCTGGTGGCGACCGCCGCGCCCGACGGCCCCGGGGTCAAACCCCTCAATGAGGGCGTGGAGAACCGGTTCGGGGCCGTAATCGCGATGGACTACCCCCCTCCGGAAGAAGAGCGGGCCATCCTGGCCGCAATCGCCGCCCCCGACGCCGATCCGCAGGTGCTCGACTCGCTCTGCCAATTGGCCAATACCTCGCGTCGGCTGCTAGCCGGCGACCTGGACGAGCAGGCCGGCGAAGGCTTCGGCAACATTCCGCCCGACCTGGCCTCGGGCGTCGCCGAGCGCACCGCCCTCACCACGGCCGAACTGGTGATGCTGGCCCGCGGCTCCAGGGACCGCGCCGAACTGGTCGCCTGGTATCGGCGGGGAGTCATCGAGGGCGCCAGCGAGGAGATAGAGCGGGTGCTGGAACCGGTCCTGGCCAACTATGGACTCGCCTGAGCACCTAGCGGCCGTCACCGGCGGCAGCACCGTCAAAAGCGGCGGGATCCTGCCCGGTGAACTCGAACTGGCCACCCGTTTGATCCTGGGCGATCGCGAACTGGCAGTGCTTCCCGGTCCCTGGTGGGCCTATCTGCCCGAAGAACGCCTGATCACCTATCCCGAAGCCCTGACTCGCACCTGGTCGGATGAGCGCCTCGTCGGCGGTATGTGCCACCAGGTGGCCGAGGCGTTTTACACCGGACGAAGGGGTCGTAACCGCATCGAATACTGGCTGCGCCAGCAGCGCCGGCACGGGTATCCGGCCGATTCGATGCGGCTGCTGGCTCTGACGGTCAACGACCTGCGGGTGAACCGGCTATATCTGCAGCGCCGGCCCGGGGCGGGTCCGTACTTCAGCGAGCTGTATCGAGTCTTGCCCGACCTGGAGCCGCGGTCCGACGTGGGCGCGCCGCCGGACAGCTCCGGATTCTTGCGTCCGCCGCACCACCTGTTCCTCGACGCCCTCACCACCAGGGCGGTCAACCGGCGTTGGCCGGGAAATTGCGAGACGCCGTTCACGCCGGAGATGATCCAGGACGCGCTGGATCAGACCGACCGCGACGTGGAGCGCGCCATCGAATCAGACGACGTCGAATCGATGCTGCGGCGCCTCACCGGCAAGACCGCCCGGACCTACGCCGGATTGATCGGCGAATGGCAGGCGATGTCGCAGCAAACCGATCGGCCGGCCGGCGAGGAGGGCGGACAGCCGAACGCCCCCGCCGGCGAACAGGATGCGACTGCGGCGCGCGCCAATGCCGAAACGGCCGAAGGCGAGATCGGCGAGGAAGCCCTGCAGCTGCGCAGCGGGTCGGGAAGCTCGGAAGCGGTCCAGCGCGCGCGGCAGCGATTGCAGCAGCGCAAGATCGCCTCGCTGCGGGTGCGCGGCGCCCGCCGGCTGTTGGACCGCGAGCGCAATTCCCACCAGAGTCCGCGCTGGGCGGCCGAACTGGTCGAGGCGATTCGGCGCGGCGAAGCTGACGAGCGGGTCGACTACGAGAACTTCGACTACCTGGCCGCGGTCAACCGCCTGGAGAAGGGGATCAAGGCCACGGTCGAGGGAGACGGGCGCCATCCGGGCCTTGCCCAGATCATGGACCGTCGCCGGCAAGGCGAGTCCGAGGCGCACCGCCGCCCGCGAAAACGGCGATCGGGCGAGACCGGCAACATCGACCTGCAACGGCCCGAACGGGTGCTGACCGACCCGCTCAATGCATTCCTCAAAGGATTGCGCGTGCCGCGCCAGGACCGCCAGCGCGACTTTGCCAGCTCGATCCTGCTGGACATCTCGGGGTCGATGGTCCAGAAGGGTTATCCGACCCGCAAGTTCGACCGGCTGGCCGACTCAGCGATCCTGTTCATCGAGATCCACGAGCGGCTGCGGATCCCCTTCGAGGTGATCGCTTTCTCCTCGCAGGTGACTCCGCTGTGGACGTTCGAGGAGTGCGTCTGGCCACGCCAGCTATCGGGTCGCGCCGCACCCTACGAGCCGCGCGACCACGCCGAAATCTTCAAGCGCCTCTATGACCTGGACCACAAGGACACCGACGACGCCGGGGCGCTGGCGGTGGCGCTGGAGCGGAGCCGCGAGCAGAAAGGCTTGAAAAGCGTATTCGTGGTAACCGACGGGATCTCCTCCGACCCGGCGCTGCTGCGCCGGGCCCTGATCGATATGCACCGCCGCAACCAAGCCGCCCTGCCGGACCAGCGCTACAAGGTGCTCGCGTTCGGCGTTGGCGTGGTCAAGTCGGAATTCCAACTGGCCTATCAGCCCACCCACGACGGCAAACCGCTGGCGTCCTGCGCGGGCGCGGTGGTCGAGAACGTGGCCGCGCTGCCGGAAATAATCCGCAGCGCCGTCGACGAGCGCATCCGCTATCTGTAGCCGGGCCTTTCGGGGCGCTTTGCGGCCCCGATGCTCTCCTATAATCCGACCTTAAGAAAGCCCGCGCGCGTGCGCCGGTCCGCCATTCCCACCGGTCGGCGGCAACTTCCCAGCGGGCCCAACTCCAGGACTGGACGAGCAGAACTTGCCCACGCCAACGGCGATTAGGCGTCAGATACGCGAATTTGCGCCGGACACCGATTACGAAGAACTTGCGGGCATGGGTGATCTGCTCGACCACGGCGAGCACGAAGTACGGCTCCTGACGCGCGGTGAACTGGTCACCGGCCGGGTCATGCGGATCTCGGGCGAGGAAGTGATGGTCGACGTCGGCCTCAAGTCCGAGGGCGTCGTGGTCGGCCGCGAGCTCTTCGACCCACACTACATGGAAGACCGCCTCGACCTGGAGATCGGCGACGAGATAGACGTATTCGTCCTCCAGCCCGAGGGTGACGCCGCCGCGATGCTTTCGATCCGCCGGGCATTCCAGGAGAAGCTCTGGCAGGAGACCGAGCGCATATACCAGGAAGGCACGGTCGTCGAGACCCGCATCACCGAATTCAACAAGGGCGGGGTGCTGGTCGACGTCGGTCCCCGCGGATTCGTGCCGATGTCGCAGCTGACTTCGCTCGGGCCGTCGATCCCGCGCGACCAGCGCGAAGAGCTGGCCGAGATGCTCTCGGCCCTGGTGGGCAAGACCATCCGGGTCAAGATCATCGAAATGGACAAGCGTCGCAACCGCCTGATCCTTTCCGAGCGGGCGGCCGAGCGCGAGGCCCGCGCCAAACGGCGCGACGCGCTCCTGGGCCGCTTCAAGGTCGGCCAGGTGGTGCGCGGCCGGGTTTCCAACCTGGCCACCTTCGGCGCCTTCATCGACCTGGGCGGAGCCGACGGGTTGGCTCACATCTCCGAGCTTGCCTGGAGTCGGGTCAGCGACCCGGCCGAGGTCATCAAGGCCGGCGATGAGATCGACGTTTACATCCTGGCTCTGGACCGGGTGGACAAGAAGATCGCCCTGAGTGTGCGGCGCACCAAACCCGACCCCTGGCGGGACATCGAGGCGCGCTACGCGGTCGAGCAGGTCGTCGACGGCACGGTCACCAATCTGGCCACATTCGGGGTGTTTGTACGCCTGGAGGACGGGATCGAGGGCCTGGCCCACGTGGCTGACGTCGAGGACGGGGCCATGGTCGGATTTCGCGAGGGCGACGTTCGCAAGTTCAAGATCCTCAATATCGAGACCCGCCGCCGCCGGATCCGGCTCCTGCCGTCCGACGCCGCGCCGACGCGCGAACTGGCGGACCTGCAGGCTTCCGACAGCGAGGGCGGGACGATCGTGGGTACGGCCGAGTATTCCGGCCCCGAATAAACCGCCCGCAAAACTCACTCGCGCAACCCCAAGAATTTCGACTGGTCGTCGCCACAGAGGCGATCCAACCGCCCGAGTCAACCCGTTATTGGTAACAATTGAGTAGCCGGATCTAGCTGGGGGTTGGCACGTGAACGAGCGACTCGACAAGTTCACTGAACGCGCCAAGAAGGTTTTGGTTTACGCGCAGGACGAGGCTACGCGGTTCAATCACACCTACATCGGCACCGAGCACCTGCTGCTGGGACTGCTGCGCGAGGGAGATGGGATAGCCGCCAAGGCGCTTGGCAACCTCGGCGTCGAACTCAACAAAGTCCGCTCGGCGGTCGAGTTCATCATCGGGCGCGGTGAAAAAGTCGTCGTCCAGGACATAAACCTGACTCCGCGCGCCAAGCGCGTGATCGAGCTGGCGGTCGAGGAAGCTCGCCGCCTGGGCCACAACTACATCGGCACCGAGCACCTGTTGCTGGGACTGGTCCGCGAGGGCGAGGGCATCGCCGCCGGCGTGCTGGAGAGCCTGGGAGTGAACCTGGAAAAGGTCCGCGCCCAAGTTGTGCGGGTCGTATCGCAGGGAACCGGCGAAACCAAGCGGCCCGGCCGCAGCCAGCGCCGCAAGTCGTCTTCGACGCCGGTACTGGATTCGCTGGGGATTGACCTGACCGCCGCCGCGCGGCGCGACGAACTCGATCCGGTGATCGGGCGGGCCGACGAGATCGACCGCGTGATCCACATACTCTCGCGACGAACCAAGAACAACCCCGCCCTGGTCGGCGATCCCGGCGTGGGCAAGACCGCGATCGTCGAGGGGCTTGCCCAGAAGATCGTGGTCGGCGACATTCCCGAGAGCCTGCGCGACCGGCGCCTGCTGACCCTGGACATCGGCCTGCTGGTTGCCGGAACCAAATACCGCGGGGAATTCGAGGAGCGCCTCAAGAAAGTCATCGAGGAAATCCGCAGCTCCAAAGACTGCGTGGTTTTCATCGACGAGCTGCACACCCTGGTCGGGGCCGGCGCCGCCGAAGGCGCGATCGATGCGGCCAACATACTCAAACCGGCGCTGGCGCGCGGCGAGCTCCAATGCATCGGCGCCACCACCGCCGACGAGTACCGCAAGTACGTGGAGCGCGACGCGGCCCTGGAACGCCGCTTCCAGCAGGTTCGGGTGCGCGAATCCACCATCGAGGAAACGACCGAAATCCTGCTTGGCGTCCGCTCCCGCTACGAGGAACACCACGGCGTCGAGATTACCGACGCGGCGGTCGTTTCGGCGGCGGAGATGGCGGGTCGCTACGTGACCGACCGATTCCTGCCCGACAAGGCAATCGACGTCATCGACGAGGCTGCCGCGCGGGTGAACATCCGGGCCGGATCGACCTCGTCGGCCCTGCGCGAGCTACAGCAGAAGATCGAGGAGCTAGTCCGGCACAAGGACGCCGCGATATCGCGATCGCAATTCGAGGAAGCCGACACCCTGCGCGAGCAGGAGCGCGAGCTCCGCGCCAAAGCCGAGGCGATGGAAACCGACTGGCTCGAGAACCGGGCCCGGGAAGCGCCCAAGGTTCAGGAAGAAGACGTCGCCCAGGTGGTCTCGGTATGGACCGGGATCCCGGTCCACCGCATCGCCGAGGAAGAGTCCAAGCGGCTCCTGCACATGGAGGATGAACTCCACCGGACGGTGATCTCGCAGGACGAGGCCATTGCCACCCTGGCCAAGGCGGTACGCCGCGCCCGGGCCGGATTAAAAGACCCCAAGCGACCGATCGGGAGCTTCATCTTCATGGGTCCGACCGGCGTCGGCAAAACCCTGCTGGCGCGCGCGCTGGCCGAATTCCTGTTCGGAAGCCAGGACGCGCTCATCCGGATCGACATGTCCGAGTACATGGAAAGGCACTCGGTATCGCGTCTGGTCGGGGCGCCGCCGGGTTACATCGGTTACGACGACGCCGGCCAACTGACCGAGGCGGCGCGCCGGCGACCCTATTCGGTAATTCTTCTGGACGAGATCGAAAAGGCCCACCCGGACGTCTTCAACGTGCTTCTGCAGATGATGGAGGACGGACGGCTGACTGACTCCAAGGGCCGCACCGTCGATTTCCGCAACACGGTCCTGATCATGACCTCAAATATCGGCGCCAAGCAGATCAAACGGGTCGGCGGGCTCGGATTCTCCGGTGCCGATCCCGAGCAGGACGATGAAGGTTTCTACCGCGACATGAAGTCCAAGGTCACCACCGAACTCAAAAAGGCATTCCGGCCCGAATTCCTCAACCGAATCGACGCCTCCGTCGTTTTCCGTTCGCTGGGCAGGGCCGACATCGACCAGATCGTGGACCTGGAACTGGAAAACCTGCGCGCCCGACTGCGCGAGCACGAAATCGGAATCCAGCTCTCTGCGGAGGCACTCGGCCTGTTGGCCGAACGCGGCTACGACCCCGATTTCGGGGCCCGCCCGCTGCGCCGGGTCATCCAGCAGCTGCTCGAGGACCCGCTGGCCGAGACCCTGCTTTCGGGTGAATTGCCGAACGGGGCCAAGGTGATGGTCGAGCGCGACGGCGACGAGCTGGTTACGCAGGTCCTGGAACCGCTCGAAGTCTGACGCCCCGGCGGCGTCGATTGGGCCCGCGCACGCGGAAATCGCGCCACTGAAGTAATGCATCGCGAACCATCGAGTCCCGATTGCGTCGCGATCCTGCTGGCGGCCGGATCCGCGCGGCGTTTCGGGGCCGACAAGCTGCAATCGCGCCTGGGCGGTCGCCCGCTGCTGGCATGGGCGCTCGGGACCCTGCTTGCAAGCCCCGCGATCGGCGCAGTGCAATTGGTCGGCTCGGAATCCAATCTGGGCTGGTTGGCCGAATTGGCCTCCGACGGCAGCGACGCCAAGCTCTTGGATCCCTGCCCGGGCGGACGGGTTCGGTCCGAATCCACGCTCGCCGGCCTGGAAGCGGCCGGCGGCGAATGGACCTGGGCGCTGGTTCACGATGGGGCGCGCCCGTTCATCAGTTCGGCGATGATCGACGCCGGACTGGCGACCGCGCGCGACGTCGGGGCGGCGATCGCGGCCGTGCCCGCCCAGGACACCGTGCAGATCGTAAACGAGCAGGGACTGATCGATCGGACTCCGCCCCGCAGCAACGCCTATCTTGCCCAGACTCCGCAGATAGCGCGCCGCCAACTGCTGCTTGAGGCGCACCGCCGGTTTGCATCCGAACTGGAGCGGTTCACCGATGAGGCCTCGGTTCTGCGCGCGGTCGGCCAGCCGGTCGGGGTTTTTGCCGGCGACCGCAATAACCTGAAAATTACCGGGCCCGGAGATCTGGCCCTGGCGCGGGCGATCCTGGCCGAATTCGAAAACTGAGTCCGACGACCGGAGCAGAAGATGACCCAGAAACGCATCGGCCAAGGCCACGACCTGCACCGCCTCGAGGCCGGCGGGCCGCTGCGCCTTTGCGGAATCGACGTCGACGCGCCGTTTGAGGCGGTCGGTCACTCCGACGCGGACGTGGGAATTCACGCGTTGGTCGACGCCCTGTTGGGAGCCGCCCAGCTGGGGGACATCGGTCGGACATTCCCGGACACCGATCCCGCCCATGCCGACGCGAACTCGGCCGACCTCCTCTGGGAGGTCCACAACCGGGTCCGATCCCTGGGCTGGCGGATCGAAAACGTCGACCTGACCATTCATCTGGAACGCCCGCGCCTGGCGCCCTACGCATCCCAATTCGCGGCCCGGCTGGGCGGGATAACCAACGTGACGCCCTACCGCTTCAACATCAAGGCCAAGACCGCCGAGGGTCTGGGGCCGGTGGGGGATTCCGCGGCGGTGGCCGCCGACTGCGTCGTGCTGCTTACCAAGATGGGCCGCTGAACCGACCGCTCGCGCGAGCGGCTACGCCAATAAAATTTGCCGGGCGATCGGGGCAAGCTGCCGACGACCGCTTGCACCCGACGCAAATCGCCAGCCAGGAACTAGGGTTCTGGGACTAAGAATCCGCGACACGGCCACGCGCGAGCTGATCGCCGTGGCCGAAGGCGACGGCCCGGTCACGCTTTATGCGTGCGGGATGACTCCCAAAGACAAACCCCACATCGGGCACGCCCGAGTTTTTGTCATGGTCGACGTCCTGAGGCGCTGGCTCGAGTACTCCGGGCAGGAAGTCCAGCACGTCCAGAACTTCACCGACGTCGACGACAAGATCATCGAGCGCGCCCAAGCCCAGGGCCGCGATCCACTGGAACTGGCGCGGGCCAACTCGGACGCCTACTTCTCGGTGATGGACCGCCTGGAGGTACGCCGCGCGCACCTCTATCCGCGGGTGACCGACAACATGGAGGCGATCATCGCCGCGATCGGCGAGCTGATCGAGCGCGGCCACGCCTACGCCACGTCGAGCGGCGTCTATTTCCAGGTCTCGACCTGGCCGCAATACGGATATCTCTCGGGTCGGCGCGGCGAAGACCAGCTGGCCGGGGCCCGGGTGGCGGTAGATGAGGAAAAGCGCGATCCGCGCGATTTCGCGCTCTGGAAGCACCACAAGCCGGGTGAGATCTTCTGGGAGAGCCCCTGGGGACAGGGGCGGCCGGGCTGGCACATCGAATGCTCCTCGATGATCCGAGCCCACCTGGGACCCGAGATAGAGATCCACGCCGGCGGGTCGGACCTGATTTTTCCGCACCACGAGAACGAGTGCGCCCAGGCCGAGGCCGGGTTCGGAGTCGAGCGATTCGTGCGCTGCTGGTTTCACGTCGGAATCCTGCGCATCGGGGGCGAGAAGATGGGGCACTCGCTGGGCAACTTCCTCACCCTGGAATCCCTGCTGGATGCCTACGAACCGGCCGTGTTGCGCTACTACCTGGTCTCCACCCACTACCGCTCGCTGGTCGATTTCGGGGACGATTCGCTGCCTCAGGCCGAGGCCGCGCTGGCGCGCCTGCGCGGCCCCTTGCGCATCGAACCCGCGGCCGCGGGGAGCGCCGACGCGGAACTGGCCGCAGCTGCCGGGCGGGCCAAAGCCGAGTTCGCGGAGGCCATGAACGATGACCTCAACACGACCCGGGCGGTGGCGGCGGTGTTCGGGCTGGCCCGGGAAATCAACCGCCACGCCGGGAGCGTTTCGGCGGCGGGACTGGAAAAAGTCGTTGCAACCTACCGCGAGCTGGTTGGCGTGCTGGGAGTGGACCTGGAGCCGGCCGCGCAGCAGGATGATGGAGACGCCGGCGCGCTGCTGGATCTGCTGCTGGAACTGCGAACCCGCCTGCGGGCGGAGAAGAACTACGCCGCGGCCGACCAGATCCGTACCGCGCTCGGCGATCTGGGCTACGTCATCGAGGACTCGCCGGCCGGCAGCAGCTGGCGACGCGCCTAAGGGGAATTTACTTGGATTCGGTCCACCTCTCCAAGATGGTCTTCCACGCCTACCACGGCGCCCATCCGGAGGAAAAGTCGCTTGGACAGAGGTTCCTGGTGGACCTGACCGTGGAAGGCGATTTCTCCGAGGCCGGCCGATCGGACAACCTGGCCGATGCAGTCGACTACGGCCCCATCTACCGGGCGGTGCGCGAGATCATGGAAAGCGAATCGGTGAACCTGCTCGAACACCTCGGAGAACGGATCTGCCAGGCGGTGCTTGCGCTTTCGCCGCGAATTCGCAGAGTGGAGGCGGCGATCACCAAGCCTTCGGCGCCAGTCGCCGGGGTGCTTGCCGGAGCAACCGTGACGATCCGACGCGAGGCACCGCACTCCGACAACTGACTTAGTAACCGTGTTGATTGTCAACCGTGTATGGAGGATTGAGCAAGGCTCCGGAAGTGAGATGCGGGCAGTATTGGCGTCTTCCAAGTGGCAGGGCTCCGCCAGGGACTTGGCCGTCCGCGGAGTCCGGCGCCAATGGTCGGTAATCTTCCCGGCCCCGGCTTGTCCCTTTTGCCTGACAGGTCTTCGGGCGACGCCGCCTACAGCAGCTGCGTCCAGGGCCGGCCCTGCCGCACCACCGCGTTGAGCATCAGCAGCAGCTTGCGCGCACAGGCGGTCAGGGCCACCTTCCTGGGCTTGCCGGCCTCCACCAGGCGCTCGTAGAGCGGCTTGATGTCGGGATTGAAGCGCGCGGCCGACAGGGCGCCCATGTACAGCGCACTGCGCATCCTGGACCGCCCGCCGCGGATGGAGCGCTTGCCGGAGTAGGAGCCGCTCTCACGGCTGTAGGGGGCCACCCCCACCAGCGCGGCCAGCTCACGACGGTTAAGGGTTCCCAATTCCGGCAGGTAGGCGATCGCCGAGGAGGCCAGCACCGGGCCGACGCCGGGAACCGTACGCAGCAGATCGTAGCGGGCCTTAAGGTCCACGCTTCTGGCGATCAGTTCGCCGATGGCCTTCTCCAAGCGCTCGATCTGCTCGGTTGTCCAGGCGATGCTGGACCGGATCTGGTCCGCCGCGACCGGGCTCGCGGCCTTGTCGCGGCGGTTCTTCTCGCGGCTGCGCTGGCCGACCAGCTGCAGGCGCCGGGTGGTCAGCTCCTTGATCTCGGCCTGGGCCGGGTCGGGCTGCCGCCAGGTCGGCGGGTTCATCACCCTGGCGAAGCGGGCGATGGAGATCGCGTCCAACCGGTCGGTCTTGGCCAGGTTGCCGCTGGCGTCGGCGAAGCGCCGGGTGCGGGCCGGATTGACGATCGCGACCCTGTAGCCGTGCTCGGCCAGCACGATCGCCAGCTTGCGTTCGTAACCGCCCGTGGCCTCCATGCAGATGAGGGCCACGGGTCTCTGGGCCGCCAGCTTCCGGAGCAGCTTCCCTATTCCGGAGGCGGTGTAGGCAAAGCGGGACGTCTCCCGGTCGCGGTCGGTGGCGACTTCGAAGCTCGCCTTGGCCACGTCGATCCCGACGCAGCAGGATTGGTTCATGCCAAACTCCCTTAGCTACCCGCGTCGAGCAACCCTTTCTTGCGGATGCGGACCCGAGTCTTAAGACCCGGTCCCTGGTAACCATTCGGGCGATGCGACGCGGGAGAAGGGTGCGGCGAGCCGTACTAAATTCCGGCCCCGCCAACGCGGGCCTAGATTGGGCCGGTCAGCCGCACCCAAACTCCACCCGCTCAACATACAAGGATTGGTGGCTTCCGCGCCGACCCCGTTTCGGCTCGGTCGCGACCAGTTGCAGGGAGACCTCAATGCCCGATCACGAAGCCATGGTGTCCGCGGTCCGCCAGTTGCTAATTGCCATTGGCGAAGACCCCGAACGCGATGGGTTGGCCGGCACCCCGGAACGGGTCGCGCGCATGTACGCCGAGCTTTTTTCCGGAATCGACGCCGATCCCGACGAAGTGCTCGACACCACTTTCGACCAACCGTTCGACGAGATGGTGCTGGTGCGCAACATCGGCGTTCAGTCAATGTGCGAACACCACCTCATGCCCTTCGTCGGCCACGCCAGCGTCGCCTACATTCCGGGCGAGCGCATCGTGGGACTGAGCAAGATCGCCCGCGTCGTGCGGTTGCTTTCACAGCGCCCCCAGGTCCAGGAACGGCTGACCATCCAGATCGCCGATTCGATCGAAAGGGTGCTCAAACCCCGCGGCGTGGCGGTGCGCATCGAAAGCGCTCACATGTGCATGAGCCTGCGCGGAATCAAGGACCCCGGCAGCACCATGGTCACAACCGTAACCCGCGGACTTTTCCGGACCAACCCCTCCACCCGCGCCGAATTCCTGGCCTCGGCGGCCAAGCCCGGCGAGCGCAGCGTCTAGCTACCCGAAAGCCGGTCCTGGCATTACGACCGCCGCCCGGCGCGGCGGCCGGGGGACACGGCCAGTTCGGCGCTTGCGGCAATTGGCGCCTTACGACTGTCCCGCATTCACTCCTGACCGCTATCCCGGGCCCACTGCAGCGGGTTCTGCTCCATAAATTCGCCCATCAGTTGCTTGGCCTCGTCAAGGTCCAGGTCAATGACCTCCACGCCATTACGGAGCATCAATTCATGCCCGGTGGGTACTGAGTAGCTCACCGACTCGGCTACGACGACCTTGTTGATTCCGAAAAGGACGATCGCGCCGGCGCACATGCTGCAGGGCATCAGCGTCGAATACATGGTCATGCCGCGAAAGTCCTGCACCGACTTGCCAGCGTTGTTTAAACAATTGATCTCGCCGTGCATGACGCAGTCCCTGTCCTGCAGGCGGCGATTGCGCCCGGTGGCGACCAGGCGGCCGCCGCTGTCGACCAGGGCCGCCCCGATCGGGATGCCACCTTCGGCGGCGCCGGCGCGGGCCTCATCCAGAGCGGCCTTCATAAATCCGTCCATGTCAATTCCCCCAATTCGGCAATTCGGCAGACCGTTGCCAAGGCACCGCGCTGGCCTGGACCGGCAGGTTTCCCGGTCGAGCTCCGATAGTGCAACTCATGCTTAGGGCACCCGGGCATCGAGCGGCAATTTGGCTAACTTTGACGCGGCCTGAATTGCACATTTTCAAATCCACTGAAATCTGAATCCTGTGTCCAAAGCTGGGCGCCTAGTCGCCGCGCCGTCGCCAGGATTATGCTGTCGGCCAGCGGAAGCTTCTCGGTAGCCGAAATACGCGCGGCACCGATTGCCAATGTCGGATCAAGATCCACCGTGAGACCCTGCCGCAAGGCAGAGGACGCGCGCAACGCCAGGCTCTCTCCGCGTCGCAGGAGGACATGTTTGAACACTTCAAATGAGACCAACGTCGGGACCGCCAGCTGATCCACGTTTTCGATCGCCGGAGCAAAAAACGACGCATTTGGTCCCTCGCTGAAGTACTCCAGCCAAGCGCTCGAATCAACCACGTTCACAATCGGTCATCCTCTCGGTCGACACGCGTGTCAATCCCCGCCAGAAATCCCCTCAATTCCTCAATTGGCTCCACCGGCACCAACTGGATGCGGCCCTCGTAGGGGAAGGCCTCGACTTTCTGCCCTGGTTTGAGTCCTAGGGATTCGCGGCAATCCTTTGGAATCACCACCTGGAATTTAGGAGAGATAGTTACTGTAGCCACTTTTTCTCCATCGATACAATGAGCGTAATACGATTTTCATATCGATGAGTTTATCGCAAGTGACCATTTCGCAACACCGCACGGCGGTCTATATGAGCCGCAGCCGGGCAGGGCGGAATTGAATAAGTATTTATCCGGCGGGAATTCCCCGAATGGGGCTGCGCCACGGGGAGCCATTCGCTCGACCCTCTAAGGGCGGATACGCCCGATGCCTTCAGACTCCCACCGTTAGGGGGTCTGGTCATTTGCCTTTAGCAGTCGAACCCCGCTCAAAATTCAATTGCGCCCGAAAGCTACAAGCCGGATGATCGGCAGCTTGCGCAAAGTCCGACCAATTCGATGTTCTGACGCTCGATTGAGATTTCGGATTCGTTGGCCAGTTCGCGGATCCGCCGTTCTGAGATCCCCGGCCGGAACTCGTGCACCTTGCCACATCCGCGACAGACCACGTGATGGTGGTCCGCGCCGGTCGCCGCTTCAAAATGCGCGTGTTCCTCGGTGAAGTAGTGCCCGACGACAAGGTCCAGGTCCTGAAGCAGCGCCAGCGTTCGGTAGACGGTGTTCAGGCTCATGCGGGGATCGCGGGCCGAGGCCTGCAGGTAGATTTCGCGGGCTTCCAGGTGGTCGGGCGCCGAATCGATGATGTCGGCCACGAGCAGGCGCTGCGGGGTGCGCCTTGCCCCCGAACGCTCCAGGCCTTCCCGCACCGTGCGCGGTTGGTCGCTGGTGGAGCCGGGCGGCGTCATTGCGAGAGTTCGGCCGCGATCTCGCGGTTGACCACGCCCGGATTGGCTTTGCCGCGGGTCGCCTTCATCACCTGACCGACCAGGAAGCCGGCCGCCTGTTTCTTGCCGGCCTTAAAGTCCGCCACCGCCTGCGGGTTGGCGGCGATCACCTCCCGCACGATCTCCCTCAGGGCGTCGGCGTCAGATATCTGCTCGCCCATCTGGCTGGCCAGTTCGGCCGCCGAACGGCCGCTGACCACCATTTCCTTCAGGATTTCCGCCGCCATCCGAACGCTGATGCGGCCGGCGTCTTCGAGCTCAAGCAACTCCACCAGTCCGCCCGCGGTCACGCGACCATCGGCCAGGCTTGATCCCTCCGCCCGCAGGTGCTGGACCAGTTCGTTCAGGACCCGGTTGGCCAGGCGCCGGGCGTCGGGGTAGGACTCGCGCGCTTCCTGGAAGAAAGCCAGCAGTTCGCGGTCCGAGACGAGTTGGTCGGCGTCGGCTCCGACAATGCCGGCGGTTGCCAGTTCGGTCCGAATCTGACGCGGCAGCGGCGGCATCTGCGACCGCAGCCGCTCGACCGTTTCCTGCGCCACGTGCAGGGGTGGCAGGTCGGGGTCGGGGAAGTAGCGATAGTCGTGCGCGTCTTCCTTGACCCGCTGCGACAGGGTCTGGCCGCGCGCTTCCGACCAACCGCGGGTTTCCTGCACCGGCGGCGCTTGCGTTTCCTCCCAGACCTGCCGTTGCCGCTCTTCCTCGAATACCAGAGCGCGTTGCACGGCCCGGAAGGAGTTCATGTTCTTGATTTCTACCTTGGAGTTGCCCATCGGCTGACCAATCGGCCAGATCGAGATGTTGGCGTCACAGCGGAACGCGCCTTCCTGCATTTCGCCCGAGGACACCTCCAGGTGGACCAGGATGTCGCGCAGTTCGCGCAGGTAGCTGCGGGCCAGTTCGGGCGAATCGATATCCGGCTCGGAGACTATTTCCATCAGCGGGATTCCGGAGCGGTTCACGTCGACCAGAGAGCGCTCCAACCCGTCCGGATCGCGGTCGTGGATCATCCGCGCGGTGTCCTCTTCCAGGTGCACGCGGGTGATGCCGATGCGGCGCGGTTTCCCATCGGGGCCGGCCACCTCGAGGTGTCCGCCCAGGCATAGCGGGAGATCGTACTGGGAGATCTGGTACCACTTGACCAGGTCGGGGTACGAGTAATTCTTGCGGTCCCACTTGGTCGCGTCAGCGATCGAGCAGCCCAGCGCCAAACCGGTGCGCAGCGTCATCTCGACCGCGGCGCGGTTGGCCACCGGCAATACTCCCGGTAGGCCGAGGCAGACCGGGCAGACCGCGGTGTTGGGTTCCAGATCGGCCACGTCGGCGCGGCAGCTGCAGAACATCTTCGACGCCGTCAGCAACTGGGCGTGAACCTCGAGACCGATGACGGTGTAGTAATCCGCGCCCATCGCCTATACCGCCCGCGCCGGTGCCCGGTGCGCGACGTGGGCGGCGCGCTCGAACGCGTTGGCCGCCTGCAGCAGCGTCTTCTCCTGGAGTTCGCCGCCGATCAGCTGCAACCCCACCGGAAGCCCCTCGGCAAATCCGCAGGGGATCGACATCGCCGGCAAACCAGCGATGTTGGCCGGAATAGTCAACACGTCGGAGAGGTACATCGACAACGGGTCGTCGGAGCGCTCGCCGAGCGCGAACGCGGTCGTCGGGCTCGTGGCAGCCAAGAGTAGATCGCATTGCTCGAATGCTTGGTCGAAGTCCGTCCGAATCAGGGTTCGCGCTTTCTGCGCCTTCAGGTAGAAAGCATCGTAATAGCCGGCCGAAAGAGCATAGGTGCCAAGCATGATGCGCCGCTTGACTTCGGCCCCGAACCCGGCCCCGCGGGTGCGCGACATCATCGCGTCTACGTCGTCGCCCTCCACCCGCAGACCGTATCGCACGCCATGGAAACGGGCCAGGTTTGAAGACGCTTCGGCCGGCGCCAGCAGGTAATAGGTGGAAAGCGCATAGCGGGTGTGCGGCAGCGACACCCTTACCGGCTCGGCGCCCAGGTCGGCAAAGAGGGCGATCGCGTCCATCACCGCCGATTCCACGCGCGGATCCAGGCCGGCCGCGAAATATTCCACCGGAACGCCAATGCGCAGGCCGGCGATGCTCCGGCCGAAACCCTCCTCGAAATCCTCCGGGGACTGGGCCAGGCTGGTCGAATCGCGCGGATCGTGGCCGGCGATCGCGCCGAGCAGGGTGGCTGCGTCGCGGACTGTCTTGGTGATCGGTCCAATCTGATCCAACGAGGAGGCGAACGCCACCAGGCCGTAGCGGGACACCCGCCCGTAGGTGGGCTTCAGTCCGACCGTCCCGCACAAGGCGGCGGGCTGGCGGATTGACCCGCCGGTGTCGGACCCGAGGGCCGCGACTGCCAGATCCGCCGCCACCGCGGCGGCCGATCCGCCCGACGATCCGCCGGGCACGCGTTCCAGGTCCCAGGGGTTGCGGACCGGGTAGAAGGCCGAGTTTTCGTTCGACGAACCCATTGCGAATTCGTCCATATTGGCCTTGCCGAGGAAAACCGCGCCGGCCTCGCGCAGCCTCTCGACGACGAACGCGTCGTAGGGCGGCACGAACTCGGACAGCATCCGGCTGGCGCAGGTGGTTCTGATCCCGCGGGTGGCCAAGACGTCCTTTAGGGCAATCGGTATGCCGGTCAGCGGCCCGGCCGTCCCGGCGGCGATGCGTTCATCGGCCGCCCGCGCCTGCTCCAGCGCCAACTCGTCGGTTACCAGCAGGTAGGCGCCGAGGTCGGAGTTTAGGGCTTCGATCCGCTCAAGGTAGGCGCCGGTGAGCTCGAGCGACGAGAATTCGCCCGCCCTGAGTCCGGCACCGGTATCGGAGAGCGAGAGCGTACAGAGATCGCTCACTGATCCAACACCGCCGGCACGGCAAAGAACCCGGCCCGTGGTTCGGGCGCGTTGGCTATCACTTCCTCGCGCGGGAGCGAGGGCTTGGCCTCGTCCTCGCGCAATGGCAGTTCGGTTCTGACGACCATCGCGGTCGGCGCGATCTGGTCGGTGGCGAGCTGTTCAAGGTCTGCAAAGTGCGCGAGGATCTGGCCCAGTTCGGCCTGCAGGCGCCTTTTTTCGTCGTCGCCCAGTTCCAGCCGCGCCAGGCGCGCCACGTGATCGATCGTGGCCGCATCCAGGCGGTTCTGGGGGTCGTTGTCAGATGTTGCCAATTTGCCCCGCATAAGAAATCGAGCCGCCAGGTGGAACTGGAGGCCCGAAGATGTAAACCGACCCTGCCAAGTTTAGGAATTGCCCGCCCTAAAAGCGCCGCCAGCGCCCTTAGAATGACTCCGTTCGACAGCCCGGCGCCCGGGCAAATGAAGATCGATGCGGCCCATGGACCTCCCTCTAATCCCTTCGTTTCACCCGGCCACCATCCGCCAGGGCCTGTCGCTGGAAGAACGGTGCCAGATTGCCGAAGCGGCCGGATTCAGCTACACGATGGTGAATCTGCAGGAAGCGGTCGCGGTCGACGGCGAGCGCGGAGCCGGCGCCTTCGCGGCCCTGCTTGCCGGCCATGGCCTGAGCGCCGGAGGCATGAGCGGCGTTCCCGCCTCGACCGCCGACCCCGAGGAGTACGCGCGCGACCTGGCGGCCCTGCCCGAGCGCTGCGAAATGGCCCGGTCGCTCGGCGGCAGCAACATCATGCACTTTGTCCCCAACCGCTCCAGCATGCCCGAAACCGAATTCGAGGCGCTCACCGTCGCCCGCCTTGCCGACATCGGGGCGGTTCTGGCCGATTTCGATCTCAAGCTGGCGATCGAATGGCTGGGGCCCAAGCAGCTGGAGGATCTGCCCTATCCATTCCGGTCGGGGATCAAGATGGCCCTCGATCTGGCCGACGCCAGCGGACGGTCCAACATTGGAATCCTGGTAGATCCAGTTCACATGTGGGGGGCACGCCAGGCGATGGCCGACATCGAGCGGCTGGCTTCCGGCAGAGTCTTCGCCGCCCACTTCGACGACTTTCCGGAGGGCGATCCCGACGTCCTTATCGACGACGACCGAATAATGCCCGGTGACGGAATCATCGACCTGACCGCCTTCTGCCGCCATACGGTGGCGGCCGGTTACAGCGGTTCGATCGAAGTTGAACTGTTCAATCCCGCCATCCGCCTGGGCGATCCGGTGGAGGTTTCCCGCGAGGCCCGCGAGAAATCGGAGGCGGTAATCGCGGCCGCGCTCGGATAGCGTCGCCGCGGCGCGCTAACGGCGCGACAGCCCGGGCTTGAATCCGCCGCCGGTCAGCACCCGCCGCCAGCTTCTCTTCGGCGGGCTTGCCCTGGCGGGGATCCTGGGGGCCGGCGCAGGCCTGTACGCGATCCTTCGCGACGTCGAGGTGGAGGCGCCCCAGCAGCCCGCCGCCGCGACCCCGTCTCCGACCCCATCGCCCACGGTCACGGCAACCCCGGAACCGCCACGGCTAGTCACCTCCACCCCGACAGTCACGCCCACCCCCACCGCGGAGCCCGAGCCGACCGCCACACCCGCTCCTCCGACACCGACCGCCACTCCCGAGCCTGAACCCGATCCCGGACCGCGCGGCATCCTCAGCGGGCGCCCGCTAAACCGGCACATCATCCGCCGGCGGCCGGTCGCCGTAAAGGTCGCCAACAATCCCGAAGCCCGCCCGCAGTGGGGACTGCAGGCGGCCGACATCGTTTACGTGCATCCGACCGAGGCCCAGATCACGCGCTACACCGCGATCTTCCAGTCGCTCCTGCCCAACCGCATCGGACCATCCCGTTCGGCGCGCCTGATCGATGTCGAAATCGCCCGCGAATACCAGTGCCTGCTGGCCCACGTCGGCGGGAGCCCGGGCGTTCTCGAACGCCTGAAGGTGCTCGGACCGCTGGACGTCGAGGGGCTTTACTTTCCGCTCGGCCGGGTCTTCTACCGGACGACCGACGCCCAGCCGCCCAACAACACCTTCATCGATGCCCAGAACCTGGCGCTGGAAGGCCGCGCCCGCGGACTGCCAACCCTGGTCGACATCGATTCCTGGGAATTCGATCGCGACGGGACCGAGTATTCCGGCGGGCTGCAGACGGTGTTGCTGCCCTCGCAGGCCAATTACCCCGAACTCTATCGCAGCTTCTACAGTTACGACCCGGGCCAGTCCAACTACCTGCGGTTTCTGGCCGCCCGGCCCCACCGCGACATGGCCAGCGGCGATCAGATCAGGATCGACAACGTGGTCGTCCAATGGACCAATATCCACGATTCGCAGATCGTCGAAGACCACCTGGGCGCCCTGAGCAAAGAAATTCCCCTGACCGGCAGCGGACGGGCGATGATATTTACGGGAGGGCGACTGACCGAGGGCCGCTGGTCGCGGCCCGGCCCTGCCGAACGTACCCAGTTCCAGGACCAGGACGGCCAGCCGATCAAGTTCAAGCCCGGAAACACCTGGATCCACACCCTGGACCAGCAGAGCACGGTGGAGGTCGAGCACCCGCAGTGATCACGTTTGATTTCGGTCTGGCCCACTGGCTGGCGATCGGCCTCGGGTTGGTCCTGATCGCCATTGGCGCGGGCTATCCGCTATTGCGCGGTTTGCTGCGACGCGTTCGCCCGACCGGGTCGGCGCCACCGGAGCAGGCCGCCCGCGAGGATTCCCCGTTCCGCCGGCCCGGGACCTGAACATTGCCCCGCAACATCATCGACTGCACCCGCTGGTTGCGCGGCGACGGCACCTCCGATGCGGCTGAATTCCTCGACTTTGAGAGCGGCGATTCGCGGAGCGACACCGCCCGGCGCACCGCGCTGCGGATTCCGGCCGGCAGCGGCACCTACATCGTCGGGCAGGCGTTCGCCGACATTGACGGAGCCTCGCTGTCGGAGCTGGACGTTGCCAGCTTTTTCGGCGAGGGAGTGGTGGCCAAATTCAACTTCGCCGGCGCCGGCATGGTCACCGAAGAACACCTGCAGACCGGTGTCGGACAGTTGGTCAGACCCGGCGACATCCTCTTGATGGCCAACATCGGCGACCGCGAGGGCGCTCCGCTGCTAAGTTCCGGCGCCACCCAATGGATCATCAACCAAGGCGTAAAGCTCGTCGGATTCGACGAATCCTTCGCGATCGAGCAGAGCGGATCGCAGGCCAATCACCGCCGGCTGCTGGGCGCCGGAATCGGCGTGATCCACAACCTGATCAACCTGGATCGCACTTCCGGCCGGCGGGTCGCGGTGATGGCCCTGCCGCTGGCATTGCTCGGCACCGCCAGCGCGCCCTGCCGGGTCGTGGTCATCGACTGACAGCTCCCCGTTCGGCGGGGCGGCGCCTGCGGCCACAGGCGCCTTTCGATGCTTGGAGCAAAAGCGCTGATCGATCGAGCGTGGCCCATGCGATCGTTACGCTTGGGCCTTCTCCTGCATGATCTGGATCAGATTGCCGCACGTATCGTCGAAGACCGCGGTGACAACCGTCCCGAGGTCGGTTGGCGGCTGCAAGAATCGCACGCCTTCGGCTTCCAGACGCTCGTGCTCGGCTGCGACGTCGTCGACCGTAAAGGCCGTGAACGGGATCCCGTCCTCCACGAGCGCCTTCCGGTAAGGACCGACCGCGGGGTGCCCGGCGGGTTCCAGAACCAACTCCGTACCATCCGGATCTTCCGCGGATACGACGGTGATCCAGGCGTATTCGCCCATCGGAATGTTGTGCTTCAAGCGGAAACCAAGAGTCTCCGTGTAGAAACGCAGTGCCTCCTGCTGGTCGTCTACGACGACGCTGGTATGGTTAATCCTCATTCCTCGGTGCCCTCCGTTGGCGGGTTGGAATTGTGCGATTGTGTTGAGACCGGCCACCGCTCCCCGATTGCCTTGAGTGGGTCGCCCACGAACCAGTGGAGCTTCGACCTCCCTTCGCGCCGCGTGCGAACCAGCCCGGCAGCTTCCAAGACGGCCAGATGCTGCGATATCGCCTGCCGCGAGGAGTTGATGCCGTGCTTCATCACCAGACGCGAGCAGAGTTCGAAGAGCGACTGACCAGACCGATCGACGAGCTCGTCCAAAATGGCTCGCCTGGTCGGGTCAGCGATCGCGCGGTAAACGTCCAAATCGAACTCTCGGGCAAGTGTTGGCCTCGACGGCTCAATGATACGCAATCACAGGCTTGCATAAAAACTGGGCGCATCCCGCAGCGCCACTCGGTTTGGGACCGGGTCGCCTGCAGTCCGGAGTCATCGCCCGCTGGCGGCCGACCGGGCGGGACTAGGCGTTCCCGGTGCCGCCGGGCAGCCGGCCTCGCGCGCCGCGCCTAACGGTTCAGCAGGCTGGCCGCGATTGCCTGCGCCCCACCGATGTCGGCGGCGAACCGATCGGCAGGGATGTTCTTGAGCACCCTCAGGGATTCGAGCGTGGCCGCCGGTGCGCCGGCAAGCCCTACGACCACGCAGTCCGTGTCCTGCGAATCGGCAACGTCGATCATTTGTTCGACCACCAGCGCGGCGCTGTCGTCGATATAGACGGTCTCCGAGAAGTCGAGGATGACAACTTCGTGGTCGCGGATGTCAACGCCGATCGTGTTGATCAGCTTGCTGGACGAGGCGACCGTAAAACTCCCGCGCAACGCCACCAGGCCGACCCGGGCTGAATAGGCATCGCTCCCTTCGGCGACCCCCGCGTCGGACAGGAAGCTCTTGTCCAGCAAGGGCAGCGAGACCACGCTGTCCAGCTCCAGGCGCTCGAACTGCCTGGCGCTGGCCATCCCGGCCGCAATCAACCCGATCGCCACGGCCGTAACCAGGTCCAGGAACACGGTCAAGCCCAGGGTGATGAGCATTACCAGGAGATGCTCGCGCTGGACCCGGTGAATGCGCATTACGAAGCGCCAGTCGACGATGTCCCAGCCGACTTTCATCAGGATTCCGGCCAGGGCCGCGTGCGGGATCGCCTCAACGTACCGGCCCAAGCCGAGCACCAGGCCGAGCAGGATGACCGCCCTGATCGCGCCCGAAACCGGGGTCCTGCCGCCGGCGCGGATGTTTACGACCGTTCCCAGGGTCGCGCCGGCGCCCGGCAGGCCGCCGATGAACCCGGCGATCAGGTTCCCGATGCCCTGGCCCACCAATTCGCGGTCCGGATTGTGGCGGGTGCGCGTCATCGAATCTGCGATCAGCGACGTCAGCAGGCTGTCGATCGCCCCCAGCAGGGCGATCGTCACCGCCGGTTGGACCGCCCTCATCAAGACGTCCCCGGAGAGTTCGGGGAGCTGCAGGTTTGGCAGTCCGCTCGGAACGTCGCCGATTGCGGGCGCGTCGGTGAGCCAGAGCACCCCCATGAGGGTGCCGGTGATCAGCGCCGCCAGGGTGGGCGGAAGGTATTTCCGGAACCGGTCCGGCCAGCCGATGCCGACCGCCAGCGTTGCTGCAGCGATCGCGAAAGCCGAAAGATTGAAGTTGGCGACCGCGTCCGGCCAGGCCGCTACCGCGCCATTGGGCCCTCCGGTCGCCACCGCGGCGCCCATGAAGGGCAGCGTGTGCACGAGCATCACGATGATGCCGATCCCGGTCATGAAGCCCGAGATCACCGAATACGGGGTGTAGGAGACGAAGCGGCCGATGCGCAAGACGCCCAGGAGCGCCTGGATTATTCCGGCCATGATCACGATCGTGAACGCCTCGGCCAGGCTGTTGGCGTGGGCGGTGACTATGACCGCCATCGCCACCGACATCGGCCCCGTCGGTCCGGAAATCTGCGAGCGGGTCCCGCCGAAAACGGCGGCGAAGAATCCGACCGCGATCGCGCCGTAGAGCCCCGCCACCGGACCCAGCCCGGACGCCACTCCGAAGGCGAGCGCCACCGGCAGGCCGACCACCGCGGAGGTGACGCCGCCGAAGACGTCGCCGCGGAAAGTCCGGAGCGAGTAATTCATTGCAGGAATTTGCCGACCGGCGGCACCGGACCGGGCGCTGCCGGCGGCATCGCCGCTAACCGGGAGATTCCTTAACCGGCGAGCCGCCTAGGATCCGGCTTCGGACCACCACATCCGCAAGTCGTCCTCGAAGGGTTTCGCGTACTCCTCCGATCCGACGAGGCCGATCTGGCCGCGCCCTACATTGGCGCTGCCCAACCCGTCCATGCGGGGGTCGACGTAGCGATCGCACCAGGATTCCAGGTCCGCGCGCAACCGAGCGAGGACGTCGGCCTGGGCGGGTGCGTCGGCCAGGTTTTCGAGTTCCCCGGGATCGTTGAGCAGGTCGTAGAGCTCGCTTTTGCCCAGCTGGTAGTGATGGATGTACTTCCAGCGGCTTTCGCGGACCATCCGGGTCGGACCGTATTCGTCGACAACGAATACGCTTTTTTCGGCTCCGATTCCGGCACCGCGCAGCAGTCCGGAGAAATCACGTCCCGGCAGGGGGCGGTCCCAGGCCGG
This sequence comes from Chloroflexota bacterium, assembly GCA_009840625.1. Classification (NCBI taxonomy): domain Bacteria; kingdom Bacillati; phylum Chloroflexota; species Chloroflexota bacterium. Next base: position 66,116 of record VXNJ01000016.1, read on the forward strand.
TTCGACCCCGAGGTATCCGAGCAGCGTGGGGGCGTAGTCGTATTGGCTCAGCAGGTGCTCGCAGATAAGTCCTTGCGGGACGTGGCCGGGGCGCGACATCAGTGAAGGGACCTTTACCGCGGTGTCGTACATGCAGAACGGATAGGTGCCGTTGCCCTTGCCCCAGATGCCGTGGTGACCCATGTTCATGCCGTTGTCGGCGTTAAAGACCACCAGGGTGTTCTCGCGCAGCCCGTTTTCTTCGAGCCAGTCAAGCAGGCGCCCGATGTTGCGGTCCATCTCCTCGATCGCGGCGAAATAGCCGCTCAAGGCGATGCGGCGGTTCTCGGGCGTGTCGCCGATGGTCGCGGCGCTCTCTTCTTTCCAGATCTGGTTTGGATGGACCGGCTCGCAGGGAACCGATTCGAACGCGCAGTTGTCGTAGTAGTCGCCGAACACGTCTTCCGGATGGTGCTCGCGGGTCCAGGGAGCGTGCGGGGCGGTGTAGTGGACGTTCAGCGAGAAAGGCGAGTCCGCGCCGCGCTGTTCTTCCAGATAAGCGAGCGCGTTGTCTGTTATCAGGTCGGAAACGTACCCTTCCGGACGATGCAGCTTGCCGTCGGAGATCATCGGCGGTCGGAAGTAGTCGCCGGCTCCGCTGGCGTGGGCGCTCCAGTACCTGAATCCCAGCTGGGCCTGTGGCGAGACCCCCAGGTGCCACTTGCCGCTGAGACCGCAGTCGTAGCCGGCGGCCGACAGCGCCTCTATGTACGACCGACGACCGGCGAGGTATTCAATTTCCAGCCCGTCTTGTTCCAGCTCGACCGAATTGCCGGCCCGCAGGAAATCCTGGACTCCGTGTTGGGAGGGAATCTGTCCGGTCAGGATCGAGGCCCGCGCCGGCGAGCAGACCGGTGAGGCGCAGAAAAAATTGGTGAACCGTATTCCGGTTGTGGCCAGCCGGTCCAGGTGCGGGGTCCGCACCTCTTCGTTGCCGGCGCAGCCCATCGCCCAGGCACCCTGATCGTCGCTGAGGATAAATAGCAGGTTCGGTGTCTGCGGGTCGGTGCTGGCCATTGCTCGTCCGTGCCAAAACTTGGGGCGCACGCGGCCCCGGCGGTTCCGGCGCCAAGCCGGTCGCCTCCACGATAAACGAACCGGGCGCCGGGGCGGGTTCGGCCGGCGGGATTTGGCGGCGCTGGTTGAGCGCTAGGAGCCTGCGCCGCAGAAACCCGTGAAGGAGGATCGCCCTTCCCGGCAAGG
>VXNJ01000017.1 GCA_009840625.1 Chloroflexota bacterium
GCGCGTGCCCCTGAATCCGGGACGGATAAAGCTCTATAGAAAAGGTATAGGTCGCCCTGGTCATGAGCGGCGGGAACATCACTCGCCAGCACCTGCGAGAGGCGCTGGCCTAGTTCCGGCGGCGGTACCGATCGATTCGGCGTTACGCTCCGGCGGGAAAGTCTTCAGCTCCCGGTTCGAAAGAGATAGCGGGTGTCGAAAAGCCCGTAGAGCGTGGCGGTCGTGTTGCCGAATACGTTGCGCACGGCCGTCATTCGAGCCGCATTGGCGGTGAAGATCACCGGCAGGTTCTCGGCGGCGATCGCCTGGGCGCGGTGGTATAGCGCCACCCGCGTGGCATGGTCAAGTTCCTGGCTGGCCCGCACGTAAAGGTCGTCGATCTGAGCCTCCCAATCGGTGGCCGGCCGCTGCTGCTTCGGATGCCATAGGTGAAATGCGCCGGTGCTGTGCCACAACCCGATGCCGCTGTAGGGATCGCTGCCGCCGGTGAACCCGATAACCGTCGCCTGCCAATCGTAGGTTTCGGTTAGCTGCTTAACCACGTCGCTGAATTCGATCAACTGGACGTCGGCCCGCACCCCGATATCGGCGAGGCCCCGGGAGATGATCGCCGCGACCCTTTCGCGCACGCTGTTGCCTTTGTTGGTAACCAGCTTGAACGCGATTTCGTTGCCGGCCGAATCCTCGCGGATTCCGTCGCCGTCGGTGTCCCGCCAGCCGAGGCCGTCAAGGATCTGCCCGGCCCTCGCCGGGTCGTATTCGTAGCGAGGCACATCGGGGTTGTGGAAGTCGCCGGCCGAGGGGCTGACCGAAGACCATTGCGGGGTTCCGAACCCGTTCAGCACCTGCCCGATGATCTCGTCGCGATCAATGCTGTGGGCGGCGGCCCGGCGAAATTCGGTGTTGGTGAACCATGCCAGGACTTTCGGCTCCAGATAGGGTTGCCCGGAATCGGGATCCCGGCCCGGGTTCATGTTGAAAGTCAGGAATGTCGACCCGAACGTTGGGCCGCGCCGGTGGATTGTGAAATCGCCGTCTGCTTCGCGGGACTTGAGATCGGCGTACTCCTCGCCCAGCACCCCGTGCACGTCGACCTCGCCGGCCAGGAACAACTCCAGTTCGGCGTCGAAGTCCGGAACGTATCTGAAATTGACGCTGTCCAGATACGGCAGCGAGTTGCCGGCGGCGTCGCGCAGCCAATAGTTGGGATTGCGCCGCAGGGTCAACTGCTCGTCCGGATCGTAGCTCTCGATCGTGAACGGGCCGGTGCCGATGATCTCGGCCGGTTCGGTATCGACGCCCCAGGCCTCGGCGAAGGTGCCTTCGTCGACGTATTTCTCTAGGACGTGCCGCGGGTAGATCGCCGTGCCCATCGCGCGCAGGAACGGGGCGAACGAGACCGGCAGATCGAAGCGCACCGTGTACTCGTCGACCGCCGCCACGCTCATCCGGGCTTCCTGCCACTGACCGGATTCCTGGTCCAGGAACCGGAACGTGAACGAATCGCGGCTGCTGGCGGGAATGTCGTCGTTGTAGATGATCCGGTTGAACGTGAATTCGACGTCGCGGGCGGTGAAGGGTTCACCGTCATGCCAGCGCACGCCTCGGCGCAGGCTAAATGTCCAGGTGAGACCGTCGTCGGAGTGAGTCCATGACTCGGCCAGGGCCGGTTCGACCTGGTTGGTAAGCCAGGAGATTTCGGTCAGACCCTCGAAGAGATAACCCAGCACGTTCGATGACGAGGTGTCTTTTGATACGGCCAGGTTAAAGGTCAGCGGTCCGCCTATGCTGGCGTAGTTGATCGATCCGCCCGGGCGTCCGACCTGGTAGCTGAAATCGCTGGCGTTCTGGTTCAACTGGGCGATTCTTTCCCAGGCCAACAGATCGCCGTCCGGCCGCGATTGGAGTCCGTAGGGACCGTTAACCCAGGTTTGCTGCCCGTCGCTGAAAGCGGTCCAGTTGTCGGCCTTGCGCCAGGTGAGCAGACCGCTCTCGGTTCGCTGGGTGGCCTCGCCGGTGGCGGGGTTGAAGCGCTCGTTCTCCAGGCAGGCGCCGACCCGGTCCGCGCCCTCGGAGAGCGTGATAAGCGTCTTTATCGCGGCAAATCCCAGTACGAAATCGCACCGCGCAGCCGCCGCCGCCGGCGCGCTGGATAGGACGAGCAACCCGGCTATGGCTAACGCGACGAGGCGGTTCTTCAATGCATGTTCTCCCGGTTTGGCGATGACCGCGGAACCGGGTTGCGGATCCGGACCTCGACGTGATTAATTCTTGGCCACGACCGATTCGAAATCACAACGAAATTCCGATCGGATCGCAGCTCGCGCGTCCAACCCGCACTCGCGGCGCTGTCTCTTGAGCGGCCGGCGCAGAGCATGCGGCGTCAGGCCCCCAATGGCTTGGCGGCCAGGCATTCGCCGAATCCGATCGAGCCGACCGCCCCCGGACTATTCCGCCAGGCTTCCAACGCGCCCCGGCCGCGCTCGAATTCATCCGCGGTCGAGAGACCGTGCTTGATCGCCGCCTCCACCACCGCCGGCGAGTGAAACCAGTCGACTATGAATCCATAGAAGAATTCCACGTCTCCGTCGCTCCCGAAACTGTCAAACGAGAAGCTCGGCTGGATTTCTTCGAATCCAGCCTTCAGCAGGGCGCTCTTGAGCTCCTTGCCCAGCTGCGGGTGGCCGCCGTTGGCCGACAGCAACTTGGTGAATACGGCCCATGCCCTATCGATTTCGACCGAACCCGGCTCAAGGAACGAGGACTCAACGATCGCCTCGCGGCAGGCGATGATGCCGCCCGGCTTGAGAACCCGGCGCACTTCGGCCAGGGCGGCGAATGTATCCGGAATGTGCATCAGCACCGCGTGGCAGTGGGCCACGTCGAAGGTATCGTCCTCAAACGGCAGGTCGTTGACGTTGCCGACGTGGAAGGTGACGTTGTCGTGCCCGCCGGATTCGGCCGCCGACCGGGCCAACCCGATCTGAGTCTCCTCCATATCGATTCCGTGCAGATGCCCGGGATCCACCGCTTCGGCCAGACCGAGGGAAATCGTTCCCGGACCGCAGCCGAAATCGAGGACGGTCTGCCCGGGCTCCAGGCGGGGGAGCAGATGACGGGCATGGGTCCTGGCGCTGCGGCGCCTCAGGAGCTGGCGAAAATCCTCGTCATACCCCATGGTGTAGCGGCTTTCCGAAGGCGAATCCGGGCTCATTTGCGACTCGGCAGAGTTAATTGGAACGGCGCTGAGATTTTTGCAATTTGGATGCCAGATCCGGGCCGTCAACAACGATCCGGATTGCTTTTGAATTGACTTCGCCTGTCCGGTGTTGCGCTTTCCAAGTGGTGAAATTGGGGCGCGTCAAACCAGAGTTCAAGACACCCCCTGTTCGATCCGGGCAACACATTTCTGGTTGCATCAGCGAATGGTTGCCGCTTCGCGGTGAAGTGCTATCCGGGCTGGCTTGGCTTAAACCCGGGCCGGCAGCGCAGCGCCTTGCTGACTTTCACCAATTGTCGTTCGGACTGATGATTTATACTTTACACCTTTATAACGGTTCCGGCACAAAAGTGATACGGCGACAATGTCCAAAGCCATGCGCACCTTTTGCCAGCGAGGCTACGTATCGCGCAAGGGCTGCGATCGCCTCAATCAGGTCCTGGCCGAGTGCGCGGAGCTGTACAACGCCGAGTTGGAAACATGGCGTATGCAGTACAAGGAGACCGGCAGGAGCGATTCGCTGTTCGACCGCTTCAAGGCCTTCACCGCAGTCCGAAATGCCGATGATTTCTGGTATGGCATGTCGCTTTTGGTGGGTCGTGGAGTGTTGTGCCGGGCCGATAGGGCCAAGAAGTCGTTCTACCGCCGGGCAAAAAACGGCGAGAAACCGGGCTATCCGAGATTTAAGCCGCGCAATCGCTACCGCACCATCCAGCTGGAGCAGGCAGCCCCGGGGATGATCAAACCCGATAAGCGCGGCTACGTAGTAAGGATTAAAGGTCTGCCCGAAATTAGGCTGCGGACAAAGCGTGAATTGCCGTCGTCGGATGACATCAAGTCCATCCACATCACTTTCAAGGGCCGCCGCGTCGGCGTAAATCTTATCTACGCGGTTGATATGAAACCACTGCCATACAACCGCGCCAGGGTCGGGCTGGACTTGGGTGTCCTGTCGCGCATTACCACCAGCGACGGGCGGAAGGTGGAGCGCCGCCGGCCGGACCGCGAGGAGATTACCGGCAAACAGCGGAGGCTGTCGGCGTGCAAGAAGGGAAGTCGAAGGTATCGCAAGCGCCGGAGGATTCTGGCCAACGCCCACGACCGGGCAAGGGTCCGGGACCGCGGCCGGTGCCATGAGATCACCACCGCTATCGTGCGCCGCCACGGCTTTATCGCCCTAGAGGACCTGGACAAGCGAAATATGATCAGATCGGGCGGTGCAAGAAAACGTAGTCTCAACCGCGCAATCTTGGAACAAACCTGGGGACGAATCGTAAGTCAGCTCGTCTACAAGGCAGCGTGGGCCGGCAGAGAGCTCGTATTCGTTGATCCCAGGGACACCTCGCAACTCTGCTCGGGCTGCGGAGCGAAGGTGCAAAAGAGCTTGCAGGAAAGGATGCACATTTGCGGCTGCGGACTGGTGCTGGACCGCGATCACAACGCAGCGATCAATATCCTGAATAAAGCTCTCGGGGGTGGGGTTATTCCCCCGGCCGTCGGTGAGACGGCGTGAATATGTGCCGGTTGGTTTTCCGACCTAGGTATATAAGCCCCAGTAATTGGGTTTCGCAACCGGGCAAAGGGCCTCAATGCACCAACCGACAAACCTGATCGAGGTCGACGGTTTGTGGAAGTGCTTCGGCAATACGTCCGAGCGGGTATTCACCCCCGAATACCGGTCCAAGAGCCGGTCCGACATCCAGTCCGAACTGGGAATCGTACTGGCGCTCCGCAACGTGTCCTTCGGCGTTCGCCCCGGTGAGATATTCGTGGTGATGGGGCTGTCCGGCAGCGGCAAATCGACCCTGGTGCGCTGCCTGATCCGACTGATCGATTCCGACCGCGGCCGAATCCTTTTCGATGGGGAAGATATCGGCGCCCTGGAAGGCGGCGAGTTGCTCCGGTTCCGGCGCGAAAAGATGGCGATGGTCTTCCAGCACTACTCGCTGCTGCCGCACCGCCGGGTCCTAGACAACGTCGCCTACGGCCTGGAAGTTCAGGGCATGGACCGGGATTCGCGCTACGACCTGGCCGCCAGGGCGATCGAAACCGTGGGCCTCGACGGCTGGGAGGATTACTACCCGCGCGAGATGAGCGGGGGCATGCAGCAGCGGGTCGGCTTGGCCCGGGCCCTGGCGGTGGACCCGCAGATCCTGCTGATGGACGAACCCTTCAGCGGGCTCGATCCGCTGATCCGGCGCGAGATGCAGGACGAATTGCTCGACCTGCAGAAAAACATGCGCAAGACGATCGTCTTCATAACCCATGACCTTAATGAGGCGCTCAAGCTCGGCGATCGGATAGCCATCATGCGCGACGGCGAGATCATCCAGCTGGGAACTCCGGAGCAGATCGTGACCCGGCCGTCCGGCGGATACGTGCGCGAGTTCGTGCGCGACGTATCGCGGGCCAAGGTCATCCCGGCGCGGGCGATCATGCGGGAGCCGAGGGCGTTGCTCAAGGAGGACCTGGCGCCGTCCGCGGCGCTGCGAATGATGGACGACCGCGGATTTGACGCCGCTTATTTGGTCGGGACCGATGCACGCCTGCGCGGCTTGGTGAGCAGGTCCAGCTTGGCCGATTGCGCGCGGGGAGACCGGGAATCGCTTGCCGGAATCCCGACGACCGATGTCGCTCGCGTCTCCGCAAGCGCCCCGGTGGAGTCGATCATTACCCTGGCGGCCCGCTCCGAACGCCCGGTAGCTGTGGTTGATGACGACGAACGCCTGGTCGGTGAGATCCACCGCCTGGTTCTTCTGGCCGCCCTTGCAACCGCCCCACCCTAGGACCGGTAACCATGAATCAAGCACCCACCGGCGAAACTGCCCCGGCCCGGCTGGCGCAGCGCCTCGATTTCAGCGGGCTCCCGGTCCTGCACCGCTGGCTGGCCGGATTCGTCGCGCTCGGGCTGGTGCTGGTGATTTCGCTGGCGATCTGGGGGCCGGAAATGGGGTTTCCGACCGACGTCGGGAGCCGGACATCGAGCGACGGTACGCTCGTGCTCGGTGAAACCGTGCGCGATGTGACCAGCCGCGCGATCGACGACGGATTCGACTGGATAACCCGCGAAGGCGCGTGGTTCTTCGACGGGATCAGCGCCGCGGTGACGTTCGCCCTGGTCAACATCGAAGTCGTGCTCAAGTGGACTCCCTGGCCGGTGGTCATCCTCGGCTTGGCGGCGGTCGCCTTCGGCGTCGGGCGCTGGCCGCTTTTCTCGTTCACCCTCCTGGCCCTTTTCTTCGTGGGCATGATGGACCTCTGGGAGAACGCCATGGACACCGTGGCCCTGATGGCCGTATCGGTCGCGGTGGCGGTGGCGATCGGCCTGCCGCTGGGCGTGCTCGGGGCGCGCTCCGGCATCGCCGACAGCATCATGCGCCCGATTCTGGACGGCATGCAAACGATGCCCAGCTTCGTCTACCTGCTGCCCGGCATCCTTTTCTTCGGCCTGGGCAAACCGGCCGGGGTTTTCGCCACGATCATCTATGCCGTGCCGCCGGTCATCCGCCTCACCAACCTGGGCATCCGCCAGGTTTCGGCCGAGACGGTCGAGGCCGCGCGCGCGTTCGGCTCCTCGCCGCTGCAGATCCTGACCAAGGTACAGATTCCGATCGCCCTGCCGACCATCATGGCCGGCATCAACCAGACAACCATGATGGCGCTGGCGATGGTGACGATCGCCAGCCTGGTGGCGGCCGGCGGCTTGGGCGACAACGTTAACCGGGCGCTGCAGAAAAACGAGCCCGGCAACGGATTGCTGGCCGGCCTGGCGATCGTGTTCATGGCCATCATCATCGACCGGTTGACCCAGGCCGTCGCCGGCGCCCGGCAGGGACCGATGAGCGTCGGTTGATTGCCTTGCCACATCGGCGGCGCAGGGTCTGCGCCGGGCCTAATGTGATGATGGTGGGTGGCGATTGATGGCTTCGACCCTTACGAATCCATCCCCCGACCGATCGGAAGCCGGAACTTGAAATTTGCAAAAACACGGATATTTGCCCTTGCGCTGCTAATGCTGATGTCGGTGGCGCTAGTCGGGTGCGAGTTGACCGAGTCAGAGGACCAAAAGCAGACCGTCATTTTCTCCGACCTGAACTGGACCAGCGCCCAGTTCCAGAACCGGGTGGCCCAGTACATCCTGGAAAAGGGCTACGACTACCCGACCGACGTGGTGTTCGGGGGAACGCTGCCGCTTTTCCAGGGCCTGCGCCGCGGCGACAGCCACGTGACCATGGAGATCTGGCTGCCCAATCAGGATGAGCCCTGGATGGAGGCCCAGGCCGCCGGCGAGGTCGTTTCGGTGGGCGCAAGCTTGGGCGAAGACTGGCAATCGGCCTTTGTCATTCCCAAATACCTGCAGGAGCAGTACCCGGACCTGGACAGCATCGAGGACCTTAAGGAAGAACGGTTCAAGGAACTGTTCTCCACCGCCGAAACCGGCGGCAAGGCGCGACTGGTCTCGTGCGTCATCGGCTGGGCGTGCGAGGAAGTTAACGCGCAGCAGATCGAGGGCTACGGCCTCTCCGAGCACGTTCACATCATCAATCCCGGCGATGGCGCGGCCGCCAACGCCGATCTGTACGGCGCCTACGAGCGAGGCGAACCCTGGCTGGGTTACCAGTGGGGCACCAACGACCCGGCGGTGGAACTGGAACTGGCCCTGCTGGAGGAGCCGCCCTACAGCGACGAGTGCTGGTTTACCACCAAGGCCTGCGCCTACGAGCCGGCGACTATCCTGATCGCGGTCCACCCGGATTTATTCGCCGCCGCCCCTGATGTTGTCGCAGTGCTCCGGGCGTGGGACATGAACATCGAGCGTTACGACGCGGTTGGCAAGTGGCGTCGCCAGAACGAGGGCGTGAGCATCAACGATACCGCCCTCTGGTGGCTCAACAACAACGTCGAAGTCTGGTCTGGCTGGGTGACCGAGGAAGCGGCCGAAAAAATCTCGGCGGCCCTGGCCGAATCCGAAGTTGCGGAGGGCTGGCCGACCGAATAACTCAGCCTTCCCATTGCGGGCGGGGCCGGTTTCGGTTTGCGCGCGTTCGCCGTCCGGTTAGTCCCGGCGCGGCCCGGATCGGTTTGCGGCCCGGAGGTCGAAGGTTTGCGGAAGCCCGCTCCCTAGCCGTCCCGCGGAGCTTCTTCGGTGTTTGCCCCGTCGTTCTTGATCATCGAGGTTGCCAGCGTGATCATCGAGGCCAGGTCGGTCATGTTGGCCGGGACCACGAATGTGTTGCCGCGTTGGGCCAGCTTGCCGAATTCGCCAACGTACTGTTCGGCGATTCGCAGCCGTAAAGCGTCCTCGCCGCCCGGTGCGGCAACCGATGCCGCGATCGCGCGCAGCCCGTCGGCAGTGGCGTTGGCAATCGAAAGAATGGCCTGGGCTTCGCCTTCAGCCTCGTTTATCTGCTGCTGACGGGCGGCCTCCGACTCGAGCACGACCCGCTGTTTGGCGCCCTCGGCGGCGTTAATCACCGCATCGCGTTCGCCTTCCGAGGTCAAGACGGTGGCGCGTTTTTCGCGCTCGGCCCGCATCTGCTTTTCCATCGCCCCCAGGACGTCGCCGGGCGGGTTGATGTTGCGGATTTCATAGCGCAGCACCTTAACTCCCCAGGCGTCGGATGCCTTGTCCAGTTCGGCCACCACCGACGCGTTGATCGCGGCGCGCTCCTCGAACGTGCGGTCTAGGTCGAGTTTTCCGACCTCGCTACGCAGGGTGGTTTGGGCGAGCTGGGAGATCGCGAACCGGTAGTTGGTTATCCCGTACGAAGCCAGGCGGGCATCGAGGATCTGCATGTAGATGACCCCGTCAACCCCGACCTGAACGTTGTCGCGCGTGATGCAGATCTGCTCGGGAATGTCGACCGCTTCCTCTTTCAGCGAATGCTTGTAGGCGACCCGCTGGATGAATGGGATCAGGACATAGAAACCGGCCTGGTAGGTCGTGCGGTAGCGTCCCAGCATTTCGATCACGTAGGCCGACTGTTGCGGGACGATGATGGCGGTCTTGGCGATGACAATGATCACCACCAATGCCAGCAGCACGAAAACCGCGATTGGTAGAAATTCCATTTACATTGGCTCCTTATGGCGTCGTTTCGTCTTCGGCGCGAAGGTGTAGGGTCAGACCGTCAACCCGCTCGACGCGGACCCTCTGCCCGTCGGTCAGGGTGCTCGAGCCGAGATTGTGGGCCTCCCATTTGGCGCCGCGCAAGCTCGCCTGGCCGTAACCCGCCGGGGCGATCTCGTCGATCACGAATGCGTGCTCGCCGGTGATTGCCTCAAATCCGCCGCTGCGGTTGATCCGCTCGTGGGCATGGCGGCGCAAGCCGACCAGCAGCGCCAGCGCCAGGACCGCAAAAATCGGCCAGTGGGCCCAGAATGGCAGGTCGCTCGCCAGCACGACCAGGATTCCGACCAGGATCGCCGCAATGCCGACAAACAGCAGGTAAAGGGCACCGCCGCCGACCAGCTCCGCGATCAGCAGCAGGCCGCCAAGCGTTATCCATCCCCACCACGGCACGGTTTAAGCGGTTGCGCCTTTCGATCTTTAGACGGTAGCGGGCGGCTCAACCGTGCCCGCACTCCATGCGGACACGCGGCCCAATTGATTTTGGCAGCTTCGCTCCGGTGCCAGCGACGACCCGGGCGCCAACCCCGGCCGGGCCGCTTAGTGGGTCAGGATCTGATCCAGGAAAAGCTTGGTTCGGCGGCGTTTCGGGTTATTGAAGAACTGCTCGGCGGTCCCGATCTCCACGATCTCGCCCTCGTCCATGAAGATGACCCGGTCGGCGACGTTGCGGGCAAAACCCATCTCGTGAGTGACGCAGATCATCGTCATCCCCGATTCAGAGAGCTCTTCCATTGCCCTTAAGACTTCGTTGATCATCTCCGGATCGAGCGCCGAGGTCGGTTCGTCGAACATCATGACCTTGGGGTTCATCGCCAACGCCCGGGCAATCGCCACCCGCTGTTGCTGTCCGCCGGAGAGTTGTCCGGGAAATTTTTCGGCCTGCTCGGGGATGCCGACGCGCTCCAGCAAGCTCCGGGCCAGGTCCTCGGCCTCGCGCTGCGGCATGTGCCGGACTTTCTGCGGCGCCAGGGTGATGTTGCGCAGGACCGTCAGGTGCGGGAACAGATTAAAGGACTGAAACACCATCCCGGTCTCGGTGCGGATCTTGGTCAGCGTGCGCGCGTCGTCGGTCAGTTCGGTGCCGTCGACGACGATCCGACCTTCGTCGTGGCGTTCGAGCTGGTTGATGGTGCGCAAAAGGGTCGACTTGCCCGAACCCGAAGGGCCGATGATCACCACCACCTCGCGCTCACGGATCGAGACATCTACCCCGTTTAGGGCGGTAAAGTCCCCGAAGCGCTTGACCACGCCTTCCAGGCGGACGATTTCCTCTCCCAGTTGATGTGCCATTGGTTCCTCCCGGTCAGCGGGTTTGGCGCGGGCTCTCGCCCAGGCGTGATTCGGCGGCGCTGCCCAGCCGCGAAAGCAGGTAAGAGACGACCCAGTAAATGAGTGCAACGATCAGGTAAACCTCGAAGAATGCGCCCTCAGCGATGTCGGACTGGCCGGCCAAGACCTTCTTGGCCTTTTCCAGGGTATTGACCAGCGATATCGCCGCCAGCAGGGCGGTGTCCTTCCAAAGCGCGATGAATCGGCCGATGATTGCTGGAATCACCGCCTTGATCGCCTGCGGCAGGATGATGAACGCGTATTTCTGGGTGGCGTTCAATCCGACCGCGTCGGCGGCTTCGAACTGCCCGCGCGGTATTGATTGCAGTCCGCCGCGCACCACCTCGGCGATGTAGGCGCCACCGAAGAAGGCGAACACGAACATGACCCGGAAAACCAGGTCGATGCTCGAGAAAGCCACTCCGATCGGACCGAGCTCGTCCTGCAGGAAGGTTGCGAACAGCAACCAGACCAGCAGCGGCGCGGCGCGGACGGTCTCGATGTATCCGACCGACGCAATCCGGATCGCCCGAAACGGGGAGAACCGGCCCAGGGCCAGAAACAGCCCGATCACGAACGAGAAGAATCCGCCGACGGCAAAGACCACGAAATCCAGCAGGACGCTTTCCCAGTGGAGGGTGGAAATTCCGATCTGCAGAACCACCACCAGCGGGATAAGCAGCACCCAGGCGGCCCCGAACGCCTGGCGCAGGATCGGGCTGTGGCGCCAGCGGGCGAGTTCTCGGCCAACGATCGCGCCACCGGCCATTACTGCAAAAACCCCCGCCAGCAGCAGCCATGGGCCCCCGAAGGGCACCGCTAGGCCGAACGAGAGCGCGTAAAGCCAGCCCGGCGCCCAGCCCCCCGATTGGATCAATTGACGGTCGATACCGGTCACGACCGTGGTCTGTCCGCCGGATTCGATCGTATCGGTGAACTCGAACTCCTGGATCTGGAATTCGAGTCCCAGGCCGAAGGTGAGGATGATTACGGCCACGATCCCGACCGTTAGCAGGTAGGGACGCAGGTGTCCGACCCAGACCCCGTAGGTGAGCGCGGCCAGGGCGGCGCCGAAGAACACCACGATCCAGATCCGGTACGCCTCGTCGGCCGGGTAGCTGCCGACGAAGAAAAGCTTGCGGTTTATCGCCACGAGGCCCCAGTTGGCGTCGAAAAGGACGAACCTGAGTACCACGAATCCGAGCACCGCCGCCACCAGCAGGGCGGCAATCGTCAGTATCGAATTCCCGCGCGAGTTGAACAGGTTCTCGCGTGACCAGCGCAGGCCGCGCGCGATCGATGTCTGTACCGGGATGTCGCGCGTCACTTGATCTGCACGTTCCGGTTGATGGTGTTCATGATGAACGAGATGATCAGGTTGGTCGTGACGAAGACGACGAATATGAAGGCGTACGTCTGCAGCAGATTGCCGGAGTTGTTAACGATCCGGTTCGAGATCAGGACGATCTCGCCGTAGGCGATCGCATGCGCCAGGGTGGAGTCCTTGTTGGCGTTCTGGAACTCGTTGTTCAGGGCCGGGATCATGATGCGCAGGGCCTGCGGGAGGATGATCAGGGTGAACCGCTGATAGGCGGTCAGTCCCAGCGAAGCCGAGGCCTCGGTCTGCCCGTGGTGCACCGCCTGGATCGATCCGCGCACTATTTCGGCAATGAACGCGCTGAAGTAGAGGGTGAGCGAAATCAGGGCGCTGATGTAACCCAGGCCCAGCAGATTGCCGCCGGTGTAGCCGAAGAACCCCGCTTCGGACACGGTCACGCTGGGAAGATCGGGCCGAATCGGCATCAGCAGGCCGAGGTATGCGACCAGGGCGATTCCGGTGAATAGCCCCAGTCCCCAACTGTTGGGCCGCAGACTCTCGCCGGTCTCGGCCTCGCGCTGGTCGCGCCGTTTGCGGACCTGCCAGCCGACGACCCCGGCCACCACCACCGCAATCAACCAGACCCACCAGAACTGGTTGTCGGTCTGCAGCCAGGGAATGGCGATGCCCCGGTTGGAGATGTAGAGCAGCCTGCCCACGCCCAGCTCCTCCTCGATTCGCGGCAGGGCCCGGAAGGCGGCAAAGGCGAAGAAGAACATGATCAGCAGCAGCGGCAGATTGCGGAAGAGTTCGACGTAGACTAGGCCCATGCGGTTAACCAGCGGGTTGCCCGAAAGTCGGGCCACGCCTACCAGAAGCCCCAGGAGCGAAGAGGCGGCGATCGCGAAAAGCACCACCGAGATCGTGTTGCCGGCGCCCTTGAGCATGCCTATCCAGCGCGGGTCGCTGGCTTCAACGTTGAGGAAGGGGACTATCGAGGTCCGGTCGGGGCTTCCGTATGGGCCGAACAGGAAATCAAAGTCGAAGAAATTGGTGGCGATCGAATAAGCAAAGTAAAGTGCCACCGCGGCGGCGCCCACCCCGACGACCGTGTTGACTAGCAGATAGCGCGAACGCCGCCGGTACCAGAGTTCGGCCAGGGGCTGCTTCAAGTGGATAGCCGCGCGCTTTAAAAGGAATGGACGGGTGGGCTAGACCCACCCGTCCATTGTTTCAGATCAGAGACCGGATTTACCGCATTGGCGGCGAGTAGATCAGGCCACCGTTCACGTACGAGTCGTTCAGCGACCCGGCGCGAGTGAGGCCGACCCGCTCGAGAGTGCGGGCGTAAGCTTCGCCGTAGTTTCCGACCTGTTCGATCACCGATTGCATAAACGTAATCGGGATCTTGCCGTGGCCGATGCCCAAATTGGGGGCTGCGCCGCCGTCAAATCCAACGCCCAGCAGGCGGGCGACGGTGTTATTCGGCGGAGCGGCGGCCATCTGGCGGACGTTCTGCGAGGTCACGCCTTGCTCTTCGGCAATGATCATCCCGTTAACGACCCAGCGGACCACGTCTTCCCATTCGGAGTCGTAGTCGCGCACGCTCGGTCCGAGCGGCTCTTTGGAGAGCGTCTCGGGCAGGACCACTGCGTTGACGCCGTCGGCGGTCAAGGTGAACTGGTGCCCACCTAGCTGCGACTTGTCAGAAGACCATGCGTCGCACTGATCGCTGATGAAGGCTGCCCGCAGTTCAGGGTTGGCCTGGAAGGTCAGCTCTTCATAGTTGAGGCCTTGTTCGGCGAAGTAGTCAGAAACCGCGCCCTGGGTGGAAGTTCCGTCCAGGATGCAGATCGTGGCCCCGTCGAGTTCGTTGACGGAGGACAACCCCGCTTCGGCCTTAACCATGATGCCGGCGCCGTCATAGAAGGTGGTCGGCGCGTAGGCGACTTCAAGATCAGCGTCACGACTGGCGGTCCAGGTCGTGGTGCGGATGAGTACGTCGATTTCCTTCGCTGCCAACAGCTCGAAACGGTTAGCCGAAGTGGCTTCGATGTACGAGACCTGATTGGCATTGCCAAATACCGCAGCGGCAAGTGCGCGGCAGTATTCGACGTCGTTGCCAACGGCGGTGCCGTCAGGGTTCAGAACTCCGAACCCGGGCGTATCGGCTTTGATCCCGCAGACCAGATTCCCACGATCGATGATCTCGTCGAGGGTGCTTCCGCGAGCCTCTTCCTCGTCGCCACCACCCAGCTCCAGGTCGCACGCCACAAGTACGGTCATTGCCAGGACCATTAGGAGGCCGGCTAGGATTCTTGTTCGGATTCCCATGCAGTTTCCTTTCCATAAAGACTCTTGCTGGCCTTAAGCGCTCCGCCGCCGAACAGCGGCCAGCCTAGCGAAGGCCACAATATCGTCGGCGCGACGTTGCGCCAACAATTATTAATAACACACTCTGTTATTTGCAGCACAATCTATATGTGCCGGGTGGCGCCGAATTCTTCCCGGAATTGATTCCTGCGTTGATCTGCGCCTAAAGGGTCCGCGCGCCAATCAGGCAGTCCAGGACCGCCATCTCATTCAGAGCCGGCTTGATTAGACGTTTCTTTGCCGATTGCGGTCGGCAGCGGCGGCTTCATTCCGAAGGGTCGCCCGGAGGGTCCAGAGCAGGCAGGAACCGGTCGATCAGATCGCTCCATTGCTCCGCTGACGGGACGTGGCGTTCATCCAATCCGCCGCCCTGCAACAGTTCGGTGCCCAACCCGAGCGATTGGCACAGGAATGTGAGCGCCGGCGTGCTGACGCCGGGATCGAACGTGCCGCTCTCCTTGCCGGCCTCAATCAGCCGCTCCAATTGCCCGGCCTCTTTATTGAGAAATGCCTGCAAGCGAGATTGCAGGTCTGGGTTGTTGCGAGCGCCCGCAAAAACGTTCACCATTACGTGGGGTAACCCATCGGGTTCCAGTAGTTGTTTGCCTAGCGCGTGAAGCGCCACCCGCGCTGACGTGTTTTCAATTTTTGAATCCGCGAGAAGGGTCCCTGGGAGGATCTTCTCGAATATGTGGTCCAGCGTCGCCGCCATCAATTCGCTTTTGTCTTGCCACCGCGCATAAACCGCGCCCGGCGTTAGCCCGGCGCGGCGGGCAACGGAACTTATACGGGTTCTGTCGTAACCGCTCTCGATGAATTCGGCCGCCGCCGCGTCCAATATCCGTTGCGTCGTCAGTTCGGTTCCGCTGCGACGACGCGGAGTCCTGTTGCCCACGGGTTCGTTTGATCCGTGTGCTGGCATCGACGCCTGTCTACTTTCGGTGCCAATTGAAAAACGGATTATGCGGCTACTTTCGCGCCTGCTCAATAAGTAGTACGTACCGTTATTGCATCCAGTTCTAGTCGACCAACTGGCGCCGGCCCGTCGAAATCATTTGCGCCGCAAAGTATCTCGCCGGACTCGTCCAACCTGTAGGTCGCGGACATTTCGGCGTGCGCGTCGCGAATAAGCCATTGCTTGGTAGCGGTCGAGTTTGATGTCGTGTTCGACGCGCGGCGGACGCATTAACAGGCGGCAAGGGCAGCGGCGGGACAACCTCTGCGACCGGGGCGGCCGCACCTGTTGCGGGCCGGAGTCGTGGTACACCGCCCGACTGAGTTCAACGCGGTCAACTTCGGTCCGGCATCAATATGCCAACGGCCCTAAGCGCGCCGATTCGAAGAAACCCGGCGGCCCAATCCGTACTGCGCTGGGATCGCGGCAGGGCGCGAGTTACCTAACCGCGCCGCGACCGGTACCCGGTTTACGAAGGTATGATCACCGGCGGGAAATACGCATCGCCGCTGGCCAAGGGCAATGCCGGCCCGAACGCCGCCTCGGCTTTCCAGCCCGGCACCAGCACGGCGCGCAGGTCGTCGCCCAGCAGAGTCAGTTCGGCCAGGTTGCTGCCCGGGGTGATCTGGAGGATCGCGGCCTGGAAGTACTGGCGGACAAGGCCGACGCTCTCCGGCTGGTAAAGGGTGCCTGCCGCGCCCGAGTCCCGCCGGGCGTCAGTCTTGGGGATCCCGAATCCTTCCACGCCGCCCAGCGCCCGGAACAGGTCCAGGAAACCGGTCGGATTGCCATCCATGTCGACGTTGGTAACGTAGTGCCCGAACACGCCGACCTGCACCCCACCCCCGGGAGCCTGCAGCGGCGCCGGCTCGACCCCCTGGTCGTTCTCGCCCAGGTGCCCGCCGAAGTAGTCCCAGGCGAGCCGGCGTTCGACGATGTAGCCGAATCCGGTGTCGTGGAAATCGAGCACCCCGCGCTGGTAGAACTGGGTCAGCGTGCCGGTTTCGATTTCGATCACTTCGGAGGTCGCCAATCCCCAGCGCCTTAAGCCCCCGGTCCGGTTGTAGGCGTCCAGGAACCCAGCCCGCACCGTCGATCCGTCGGCGAGGGTGACCTCGAAGTTGGCAATGTTGTGGTCCAGATCCGGGTTCGTCGCCACCGTCTGGTACCGGGTCTCGGCGACCACGACCGCGGCGAAACTGCTCAATCCGACGCGGTAGCTGCGCGCGCGGCGTCCGTCCTCCGAAGTCACCGTCACGGTGATCTCCGCCGAGCCCTCCAGTGCCACCTGGTGACCGTCGGTCGCAGCGTCGGCGTCCGGCGGGTCAATCACCACGCCCGCGCCCGCTTGCACTGCCACCGCCGTCACGGTAGTGCTCGTTACTCCGATGCCGACTCGCCCGGTGTAGCCCGTCCTGTCGGGATCGAACGCCCCGATGGAGATGCCGCTGAGCGCCAGCTGTCCCAATCGCGCGTCGATGGCGTCGGGCATGTTGTAGGTGTACACCCTGTCGGTGCCGGAGTCGGCTACGTATAGAACCGCTCCGTCCGACCAGATCCCGCGCGGGCTGGTGTTGCCGGCCCGCGCGAGTTCGGCAAAGTCCTCGTCGCGCGCCCGCTCGAGCGCCGTGGTCGCGTCACCGCCCGTCGCCTCCGGCAGAAGCGGCAGACGGTAGGCATAAACGTGCCTGGCTTCACCGTCGGAGACCCAGATGCTCACCCCGTCCGACCAGATGCCCCGGGGATCGCGGTTGGCTCCAACCAGGACGCGTTCGGCCAGCAGCGTACCGCTCTCAAGGTCGTAAGCGAAGAGCCTGGCCCGTCGACCGTCCAGCACCCACATGGTTATCCCATCGGACCAGATGCCGCGGGCGTCCCCGTTGCTTTCGACGAGCGCGATATCGCGATCCGGCAGGCGTCCGCCGCGCCGCAGGCCGTAGGCCAGGAGCCTGTCGAGGGCGCCGTCGGAGACCCAGACCGTGGTCCCGTCCGACCAGATCCCGGCCGGAGAGATTTTGGCAGGGTCCAGTCCGAACTCGCGCTCCGGCACGCGTTGGCCGCTGGCGGTGTCGTAGGCGAATACCGCGTCGGCGGCGCCGTCCTGGGCCACCCACAGCGTTACGCCATCGCCCCAAAGGCCCGTCGGCTCACCGTTCAGCTCGTCCAGCGCCTCGATGTCGAGCTCCACCGTCCAGGCGAAATCGGCCTCGCTGGGCGCCGGGGCCGAACCTCCACCGCCACCGCCACCGCCTCCGCCGCCGGACGTGCGCGCGCTGACCCTGGCGACGGTGATGATCACGTCGACGGAATCATCGGTCGCGTCGGACGGATCGTAGCCGGGAGTGAACCCATCGTTCACCTCCACGGTGACGGTATAGGTCTCCTGAACATCCGGGTCCAGGACCCCCTTCGTCCGAATCTGGCCCGTCTCCGGGTCAATGTCGAAGTTGTCGGCGTCGGGCCCGCCCAGCGAGTAGGTGAGGATGTCGTCCGGATCAGGGTCGCTCGCTCCCACCGGTGCCCCCACTGGCCGGCCGGCCTTGGATCCCTGGCCGACTGATCGCGGCACCTCGGAATCGTCGAAGGCCGGGTCGGCATTCGACGAGGGACGCACAGCGCCGATCCGCGCCCCCAGCGCAGCCATCGCGCTCTGGTTGCTGCCCCGGCGGTCGGAGTACTCCACCCTCACCCGCAGGTAATTGCCGACATCGTCGGCGCCCGCAGTGTAGTTGTCTGAATTGGCGCCGGAGATTTCTGCCCAGCTTGAGCGGTTGGCGGACCGCTCCCACTGCCAGGCTTCACCGCTAACGCCGCCGTCGTCATCGCTGAGCACGGCGTCGAACCGGGTCCCCTGCCATCCGCGCGGCGGAGAAATCCTGAGCGCACCCGCCTCCGCCACGTCCGTCACCGTGACGGTGACGTCGAGGTTCCCTTCCAGGCCGCCGGGATCGGTCGCGGTCACGGTTATCGCGAAGGTCGTGTTTCCGCTCTCGTAGTCGGGCGGCGTCTGGAAGTACAGCTGGCCGCGGCCGGAGATCCAGAAGTCGTTGCTGTTGACCGACCACTCGAGCGTGTCGCGCTCCGGATCGGCGGCCGCGTAGGTCGCAACCGCGGCGCTGCTGTTCTCGGCGACGGACGGGGTGGTGTTTCCGCTGACCACCGGCGCCTCGTTGACGTCGGTCACCGAAATGGTCACGGGCAGGGTGGCGTCGACGGCGTCCATGTCATCGTCGCCGTTCTGGTCTCTGCCATCGGTGACTCCCACCGTGACGCGGAACGTCCGCTTGCCCTCAAAGTCCAGCGACACGCCCTGCGCCAGCCTGATCTGGCCCGTGCCTTCATCGATGGTGAACGAACCGGCGTCAGTCCCTGTGAGCGAGTAGGCGAGGGGGTCGTTGACGGCTGAGTCGCCGGCGTTAACGTCGTTCGCGGCCACCGGATCGCCGATCGCATCGCCGCCCTGGGCGTCCTCGGACACGTCGCGCTTGCCGTCTTCGGTGGCCGGAAACGCCGGCGCCGAGTTGACTGGCGGCGGGTCGCCCACCCGCGGCGAGACCTTCGAGGCAGATTTGTTCTGGCCGTGGCCGTCCGTGTACGAGGCCGTGGCTCGAATGAAATTGCCCGCGTCCACAAGCGTCGGGGTGTACGAGTCGCTCGTCGCCCCTTGCACCATGACCCAGTCGGTGCGGCCGTTGGGCGAGCGGTGCCAGGCCCAGCTGATCGTGTTCGAAACCGGGATGTCGTCGTCCTCCAGGACGGACGTTACCGCGACGCGGGCCTGGATATTGGCCGTCAGCGTGGTGAGCGTTATGCTGCCGGGCTCCTCCACGTTCCCGACCGTGACCGTAACGTCGATCGAGTCGTCGATGGCGGCCGAGGAGTTTCCGAGGCCGTCCTTGCGGTCGTGCACGTCGACGGTGACCTGGTAGGTGGACTTGGACTCGAAGTCGAGCGCCTCCTTAACGCGCAGTTGGCCGCTGCCGGCGACGATGCTGAAGGACGCGGCGTCCGGTCCGCTCAGCGAATAGGTGAGCGGGTCGTTCTCCGGGTCGTCCGCGGCCACGGGATCGCCGATGTTCGCCCCGGGCGAGCTGTTCTCCGGCACCGTCCGGGCGCCGTCCTCGGTTGCCGGGAAGATCGGCTGCTGGTTCTCACCGAAGACGCGCAGCGAGGTGATCCCTTCGGCGCGCTTGCCGCCCCCGCGGTTGTCGGTGTAATTGACGGCCGCGCGCAGGAAGAAGCCCGCGTCCGCCAGCACCGTGGTGTAGCTGCTCGAGATCGTGCTGGAAGTCGTGTTCGGGATGGGTGTCCAACCCGTGCGCCCGTCGCGGGATCGCGCCCAACTCCAGCTGCGGCCGCTTATGCTGCCGTCGCCATCGCTGAGGGTGGCCTGCACCGTGGTCCCGACTCCCGGTTCCGTGACCGAAAGGGTGACCACGCCCTCCTCCTCCACGTCGAGGACACGAATCGAGACGGTCGTATCGGCGTCGACCACGCGCTCGGTCTCGACGGTGCCTTGGTCGTCCCGGCCGTCGCTGACGTTTACGGGCACGAGCAGCAGCCCCGTCGTGGTCTCGAAATCCAGCGCCTGGGCGGTCCGCAGCTGCCCGGTGGTCGGGTGGATCTCGAAGAGCGCGCCGTCGCCTCCCGCCCCGATCGCGAAAGTGAGGGCGTCGTTGTCGCGGTCGGTCGCCGTCACGGGATCGCCGACGTTCTCGCCGGGGCCCGCCTCGGGGATGTCCTGGGCATTGCCAGTGCGGAAGCGCGGTGGCGCGTTGGGGATGGGGTCCGGGGTGATCGCGGCGGTCGTCTCGCTCTCGGCCGATTTCCCCCCGCCCCGGCGGTCGGTGTAGGGGTCCACGATCGCCCGCAGTTCGAGGCCCGTCTCGTCCTCGTCCGCGGTGTAGGTGTAGGAGTCCAAACCGGTGTTTGCGTGGATCAGCTGCTGCCACTCGCCGCCCGATGTCCGCGTCTGGATGACCCAGGCAAAGCCCCCGGAACCCGGGAGCTGGCTCAGGACGATCCCGCCGTCGGGATCGGAGATCGTGAACGTCACGTTTTCTCCCACCGCCGGGTTGAGGTTGCTGACCGTGATTGTGCCGGCCTCTTCCTGGTCCTGCACCGTCAGCGTGACCTCGTGCCGGACGGCGCGGCGGCTGGGCCCGCTCTGGATGTCCGTTGCCACGACCGTGTAGCGGTAAACGTTGTTCCGGTCCGAGTCGTCCGGATCCTCCCAGTTGGGAGTGCTGTTGAAGGTGACGGTTCCGCCGAGGTCGATGGTGAAGTCGAGGCGGTCCGGGCCCTCAAGCGACCAGTTGACGAATCCCTCCTCGTCGCGAGCCGTGTAGGACGCCACGTCTGAGGTTGCGTTTTCGTCGTAGGAGAGGGCAGCGGCGGGGCTCCCGGTGAACTCGGGCTGCTCGTTCACATCGTCCACCTGGACTAGGAATTCACTGTCGAGTTCCCCGACGTTCTCGGCTGTGTTGTCGGGCGGCGTGTTGGCATCCCTTGCCCGGATGATGAGGCGGTAGATGTTGCTGGTCGACCCCGAACCGGTGGATTGCTCGAAGTCGGGCAGGGAGGCGAATCGCAGGACGCCCTTGCCGTCGGCGTTCTTGGTGATCGTGAAGTCGCTGGCGTCGGGACCGGCGAGCAGCCAGGTGATCTCCTCGTTCTCCTCGTCGCGGGCAGTGAAGGTCGCGACGGCGTCGATGTCGGCGAGGGCCACCCCCGCGTCGTACTCGATCTCGTCGTAGAGGGCGTTGGGCAGCGGGGCGATCTCCGGCGTCTCGTCGACGTTCGTCACCGTGACGGCGATCGGGTACGGCCGGATCCTCGACGTGACCCCGGCGGTGTCCCGCAGCCGCATGGTGACCTTGTAGACGTTGTCGCCCTCCGTCTGCCCCATTTCGGGAGAGTCGGCGGGGTTCTCGAAGTCGGGCCGTTGCTTGAAGCGGAGCCGGCCGAAGCGGTCGCCGAGCGTAGTGACGCTAGAGCCCTCTATGTCGCCGGTGTCCGGGCCCGCCAGGGTCTCGTAAAAGATCGATTGGCCTTCCTCGTCGTGCCCCCGGTACTCGCCTATCAGGGAGTCCCATGTGTCGGCGTCATAGGGGATCTCGGCGTAGGTGGGGTTCAGGTCGCCGCTGATGAGGACCGGTATCTCGTTGAGATTCGTCACCGTCACCGCGACTTCGAAGACGCCGACGCTGTTGCTCTCGCCCTGCTGGTCGTCGGCCCGAATCTGGATGACGTAATCGTTGTTCCCGTTGGCGTCGTCGGGCCGCTCGAAGTCGGGCCGCGCCGTCATCTCGCCGGTGACCGGGTGGGTAACGGGGGCGATGTTGAACGAGAGCACGCCGGTCGACGGGTTGATGCTGAAGTGCGACGCGTCGCCGCCGGCCACCGACCAGCTCACCGTGTCGTCGTCGTCGTCGTAGGCTGTGAACGTCGCGACCACGTAGTCGGCGGCCGGAATATCATCCGGGTCGCGGGGGAAGTCGATCTCCTGGAAGCTCGGCGCGGCGTTCCCGCTCACCACCGGCCGCTCGTTTACGTCTTTGACCTCCACTCGCACGCTCTGTGAGTCTTCGAGCCTTGGGCTCCCGTTGTCCCGCACCCGCACGGTCACGTCGTAAAAGTTGTCGGTGCCGGTGTCGCCAGGAACCTCGAAGTCCGGCGGGCTCTTGAACGTGAGTTCGGCCGTTCCGTTCACCGTCGAGGTGATGTTGAATTTCCCGGAATCATTGCCCTGCAGGTCCCAGGACATGGTTCCTGTCGAAGCGTCCGGATCAGTTGCGACGTAGGTGGCGACGACCCCTGTCCCGTTCTCATCGAATGCGGCCGTGGCGGGAGCGGTGGTCAGGGTGGGCGTCTCGTTCACGTCGGTAACGGTAACCGCAAGGGACTTGGAGACGCTGAGCTGGTTCGACGCTCCCCGGTCCCCTTCGATGCCGTTGTCCTTGACCGTGACGGTTACGTTGTAGACGTTGTCGCCGCCAGCGTCCTCCTTGTTCTCAAAGTTCGGCGCGTTCTTGAACGTGAGCGCGCCATTGGCGGCGATCTCGAAGAAGCCCCCGTCGTCGGCGGTCTCCACCGACCACGTCAGGGTGTTGTTCGCGTCATTGGCCTCTTCGTTGTTGTCCGGGTCGGATGCGACGTACGTGAGGACGGCGGTCTGGTTTTCGGCGACGGAGATCGCGGTCTGGGAGGTCGTGATGGCGGGCCGCTCGTTGACGTCGGTGAGGCTGACGGTCACGTTGATGCTGTCGTCGGTGAGCATGTTGGCGTTGCCGGCGGCGTCCTTGCTGTCGCGCACGTGCACGGAGAAGGCGTAGAAAGCGGTGCCTTCAAAGTTGTAGGTGACGTCTTCCTTGGTCTTGATCTGACCGGTGGCCGAATCGATGGTGAAGGATGCCGCGCCGTCGCTGCTGAGGGAATAGTGCAGCGAATCGCCGTCGTCGTCCCCGGCCGCCACCGGCGCGCCGACGTTGGTCCCTTCCGCGCTGTTCTCCGGCACGCTCCGCGCACCCGTCTCGCTGGACGGGAACTCGGGTTCGGCGTTGCTGGCGCTGATCTGGCCCGTCACGGCGTTGGCGGACTTGCCGGAACCCTGGGGGTCCGTGTACGATGCCGTGGCGCGCAGGAACCGGTTCACGTCCACGGCCACGGTTGTGTACTCGTTTGAGTTCGCCCCGGCGATGGGGGCGAAGGGTCCGGAGGCCGAGGCCCCCAGCTCCCACTTCCACGTCAGGCCGCTGACGGTGCCGTCGATGTCGGTAACGGAGGCCGTCAGCTTTTGACCCCCCGACTCGGTCCCTTCGATTGTCACCGTGCCGGGCTCGTCCACGTTGGAGAGATCGATCGTCACGTCGATGGAGTCGTCGTTGGCCGAATCGGTGCCGCCGGTCGAGTCCTTGTTGTCGCGAACGCTCACGGTCACGGTGTAGCTGCTCTTGGACTCATAGTTGTAGGTGATCCCCGACTTGGTCTGTATCTGGCCGCTCGTCGAAACGATGGTGAAGGAAGACGCGTCCGAGCCGCTCAACTCGTAGTGCAGGGGGTCGTTGTCGTCGTCGGTGGTCGACACCGCAGCCCCGACGTTGGTTCCCGTAGCGCTGTTCTCCGGCACGCTGCGCGTTGTGCTCATGGCGCTAAACGACGGATCGACGTTGCCGGCCACCACCTGGCTTGAAGCGGCGCTGGTTGCGGACTTGCCGGAACCCTCGGGGTCCGTGTAGGACGCCGTGGCCTTTAGGTACTTGCCCACGTCCGCGGCCACCGGCGTGTAAGGATTGGAGGTGGCCCCGCTGATGGGAGTGAAGGTCCCGAGCGCGGTGTCGGACCTAGACCACTGCCACGTTACGCTGCTGGTCGCCCCGTCATGGTCGGTGAGAGTGGCGGTTACCGACTGCCCGGCCGTGATCGTGCCGGGCAGGGTCACCGTGCCTGCCTCGTCGATGTTGGTGATCCTGACCTCGACGTCAATGCTGTCGTCTGGGGTGGTATCGCTACCGCCCTGGGCGTTCTTGCTGTCGCGCACCTGCACGGTCACGTTGTAGACGTTATCGGTGCCCTGGTCCCTGGGATCCTCGAAGTCGGTGAGGGCCTGAAACCTGAGGTCGCCGGTTGACGAGTTGATGGTGAAGTCGGCCGCGTCGCCGCCGCCCAGCGTCCACGTCAGCGTGTCGTCTTCCGGGTCGTCCGCCGCGTAGGTTGCCAGCGCGTCGCTGGGCCCGGTGCCCTCGGGCTTGCTGATGGTCGTGTGCGACGAGCCCGTGCTGGTGATGTCCGGGGACTCGTTGACGTCGGCGACATTGACTATTACGTCGTAGGTGTCGCTCAGGGCGGGCGAGCCACTGTCGGTGACCACGATCCTCACCTGGTAGGAGTTGCTGGGCGGTACCGTCGCGCTCCCCGGCGCCTCGTAATCCGGCGCGTCCTTGAAGGAGAGCACGCGGGTGGTCGAGGAGATCTCGAACAGCGAACCGTCCTGGTTCTCTTCAATGCTGGTATCGCTGTCTATCGACCACGTGTGGGTGTCGGCCGTGTCAGGGTCGCTGACCGTGTAGGTCCCCACAGTGGTGGTGTTCTCATCAACCTGTGGGAAAGCATTACCGGCAATCTCCGGCTCTTCATTTACGTCGTTGACGTTGATCGTCAACTTGACGCTGTCGTCCCAGATGCTGTCGCCGGTTCCGCCGGGGTCCTTGCTGTCACGAACGTAGAGCGGCACAACGTAGGAGGCAGTTGTCTCGAAGTCCAGCGGGTTGAACGTCTTTACCTGACCGTCCGAACCCACCGTGAAATGGAAAAACGTCGCGGGAAACGAGTAGGTCAGCGGGTCGCCCGAATCATTGCCCGTGACGGCAATCGCGCTTCCGACATTCATCGAGCCCCCTGTGTTCTCGTCGACGGAGATCGTGATCGTCTCGGACGAGAAGACAGGTCGGTCGTTGGTCGCGCCGGTGTGGTTCGTTACTTGCTGGCCGGTAAACGCTGGCGCGTTATTGCCGTCCGATTCGGCGTCGTCCTCTATCGGGTTCGACCCGATCGAGTAATCCAACGTCACCGTGTCGCCGCTGGCGGCGCTGGTCGACAGCGTGAGCGCCACTTCGACGCCGCGCACGACAACGCTCGACGGGGTGTAGTCCGTGCCGCCGATGTCTACGACAAAGTCCGTGGTCGCGGGAGTGGAGCCCTCGTTCAAAAGCTCGTTGTAGATCAGCGCCATGGACGTTCCGTCCACGTTTACCACGAGCAGCGATGGAGGAGTGTTATCAAAGTTCTGCCGGACGGATTGCTCAGCTTGCCGCGGATCCGACTCAGGTTCGGGTTCGGGTTCGCTGACGGTCGCCGCGGGCAATGTGATGTCGGTCC
This sequence comes from Chloroflexota bacterium, assembly GCA_009840625.1. Classification (NCBI taxonomy): domain Bacteria; kingdom Bacillati; phylum Chloroflexota; species Chloroflexota bacterium. The sequence goes on from VXNJ01000017.1 coordinate 25,205, forward strand.
GCCCGGACCTGGAACCCTGGTCGTTCGAGCGGATCCGGTAGCGGTAGTACTCACCAGGGTTCACGTTCTCATCCGTATAGGTAAGGACGCTTCCGTCGACGCTGTCGATCTTGACCATGCGCGCCCCCAGAACGTCCATGTCGCGCCGATACACGGCGTATTCGTCGGGTGTGCAGTCGGCGGGCGCTTCCCAGTTGAGCACCACCGAAGAGCCGTCCTCGCCGAGCGTGCTGGTCAGGCCGGTCGGCGGAACCGCGCAGGTGGCATCGGCGCTTACGCCTTGCGAGCGCACCAGCAGGACGGCCAACAACAAGAGCAGGGCCGCGGCCGGGCCAAGCAGGCGGAGGACGCCTGCGCCGTAGCGGGGGTTGCGCCTAGCCCGCTTCAATCACCGGCCCCAAGAAAGCGGTGGGTCACAGAGGGTAATGACGTATTTGCCCAAGGTATGAATCTGCCTTTCGAGCAATAAATAGTTTGCACTATTACCTAATTAAGGCCAGATTGGCGACGGCTGACTAGCTGAAAAAAACGGACGGCCTGGCTGCTAACTCGATCCGCCGATCAGTTCCGCGCATCCGCCGGCAGAGACAGGAAGTGCGAGTCGTTCGCGCCGACCGATCGCCGGGCTGGATCCGGCGGTGCAAGCAAATGCGCCCCCGACCTAGGCGGTCGGGCCGTGGGCTGAGCGGGCGTGGGGCCATCGGCCCGGCGCCCGGCTGTTGCCGTGGGCCCTTAGCCTTTGGAAGTGATCCGTGTCGAGGACGCGGCGCGGTTTGGGGCTGTTGACCGTTTCCGATATGCGGCCTGCGTGTGGTCGGCGGCGCCGTCGGAGCCTGCGGGGGCTAGATGGGGTGTTGTCGATTCGCTTTTGGACCCGATTTCACGCTCAATTCCCCATTTGCGCCGGGGATCGTTCAGGTGGCGACCCGCGGCCGAGACGACGGCTCGCGATCGGCCGCGATCGCCCGGCTGCGACGTTCGGTTCAGCTGCCGGACCGGAACCCGTCAGCTCCCGCCAGTGATCGGACGCTGAAGGGGGCCAAAGACCGTCGGCACGCAGTGCCGCCAACGCCCGAGGCAATACTCGAATGCGGCTATCGACTGTGAGTCGCTGGCGACCGACCCTCTTCGACCCCTCCAATGGGCGGCGACGGCCGAGTTTTGTTGAGGGACTCGAAGAAGCCCCTGGCCAATCCAAAAATCTGTGCGGAGTAAACGGCGAAGTGCCACGCAAACCCAACATCGTTCTGATCGTCACCGACCAGCAGCGCTACGACACCATCGCCGCGCTCGGATTCGAGGGCCCCATAACGCCCAACCTGGACCGCCTGGTGCGCGAGGGCATTTCCTTTGACAACTGTTTCGTGAACGCCCCGGCCTGCGGCCCGGCGCGCGGTGCGATGTTCTCCGGTTACTGGCCGCACACTTCGGGGAACCTGAAGAACGGCGACCCCTGGCAGCAGACCTGGGTGGGAAACCTCGGCAAGGTCGGGTACCACACCGCCAACGTCGGCAAGATGCACTTTACGCCCTACGACGCCCAGGGCGGATACGATTTCCGCTTCAACGTCGAAAACAAGCAGCGCTTCCGGCAATGGCGCGCCTACCAGGACGAATGGGACAAGGAGCTGGCGCGCCGCGGGATGACCAAATACCAGCGCGAGGACCTTGAGAAGCGCTCCGACTACTGGATCTCGCTGGGCGCATTCGCCTGGGAAAAAGACCCGGACATGCACCCCGACAATTTCCTGGGTAAGGCCGCGGTCGATTGGATTGAAAACTATTCCCGATCGGACCCGTTCTTTCTCTGCATCGGTTTTCCCGGGCCGCATCCGCCCTATGACCCGACCCCCGACTGGTTGGACCGTTACTCCGAAACCGAATTCGACTTACTGCCGCTGCAGATCAAGGAATACATCCAGCACCCGCGCACCCTGATCGATATGGCCGAGCACAACACCCAGGTGGCGCACGATTCGATCCAGTTCGTTACCTTTCCCAACGAGTCGCACCGCCAGCGCCAGCGTCGGTTCTACATGGCCAATGTTTCGATGGTTGACGCTTGGATCGGGAGAATCCGCGCTTCGCTGGAAAGTCGCGGATTGCTCGAAAACACGGTGATCGTTTTCACCTCCGACCATGGCGATTCCCTCACCGACCATTTCTGTTCCCAGAAATGGACGATGTACGACCAGGTAGTCAGGGTCCCGGCGATCGTCTGGGCGCCGCAGCGCTACGGCGGCGGGCGCCGCATTGCCGAGCAGGTGCAGTGGTTCGATCTGGGCGCAACAGTGCTGGACATCGCCGGGGCCGAGGCGCTGCCCGGATCCGAGGCTGATTCACTGCTGCCGGCACTTGCGGGAGCGGAATTTGCCGGGCGCGAATACGTCTTTTCCGAGCACGGCCGCGAGGATGTCATGGGGCTTTACTGCGAGCACATGACGATGGTCCGATCCAAGGACTACAAGCTCGTCCATTTCCTGGGCGACGACCGCGGCCAGCTGTTTGATCTGAATGAGGATCCGCAGGAACTTTTCAACCTCTGGGATGACCCCTCCCATCGCCAGACGCGGACGGAGCTTATCGGCGTGATCGGCGACTGGCTGGTCGAATCCAGCTACCGGTCGAGTCCCCGGGCTGACGCCTGGCGCTGACCGACCACCGTGGTGTCGAGGTTCACGCGAACGCCTATCTCAATCCGAGCAGATCACAAATGCCCGACCGACCCAACATAGTCCTTATCGTCACCGACCAGCAGCGCTACGACACCATCGCCGCGCTCGGATTTGGACAGCTTCAGACTCCGAATCTCGACCGCTTGGTCGGCGAGGGAGTCTCTTTCGACAGCTGCTTCGTCAACGCCCCCTCGTGCGGTCCGGCCCGCTGTAGCTTCTTCAGCGGCCTTTACCCCCACTCGAGCGGTATGCTGCGCAACGAGCAACCCTGGTCGCAGACCTGGGTGCCGAACCTGGCCGCCGCCGGTTACTTTACCGCCAGCATCGGGAAGATGCACTTCACCCCGTTCGACGTCGACGGCCAGTTCGATTTCCGCTTCAACGTCGAGAACAAGCAGCGCGGCCATCCTTATCCCGCTCCGGACAGCTACCGCGACGAGTGGGACAAAGCCCTGGCGGCGCGCGGCATGGACAAGTACCACCCCGGGGACCTGGCCGCGCGCGCGGACTTCGATACCGCCCTGGGCGCGTTCGTCTGGGACAAGGATCCCGACATGCACCCGGACAACTTCCTGGGACACAAGGCGGTGGAATGGATCGACGGCTACGACCGGGACGAACCGCTGTTCCTGGAGATCGGATTCCCGGGACCGCACCCGCCATACGATCCGACTCCGGACTGGGTCGAGCGCTACGACGGCGCTCAGTTCGCATTGCTGCCCCTGGATGAAAGCGAACGCGATTCGCAACCGCCGGTTTTCCGGGACATGGCCCGCTACCAGTACGATGGCCGGCCAGGCGATTCGACCAAACTGTCACCCAATCCGACCCCGGAGCAGCGCCAGCGCCAGCGGCGCTTTTACATGGCCAACGTCTCGATGATCGATTTCTGGATCGGCAGGATCCGCGACGCGCTGGCGCGGCGCGGCTTGCTCGAGAACAGCGTGATCATATTCACGTCCGACCACGGCGACACCCTGACCGATCACTTCAGCACCCAGAAATGGACCATGTACGACCAGGTGGTCAGGGTGCCGGCGATAGTCTGGGCGCCCGGGCGCTACGCCGGCGGGCGCCGATTCGAAGAACAGATCGAGTGGTTCGACCTGGGCGCCACGATCCTGGAGATCGCCGGGGCAGAGCCGCCCACGCCGTTCCAGGCCCGCTCGCTGGTCGGCGCATTGGAAGGCGAGTCCTTCGACGGCCGCCGTTACGTTTTTTCGGAGATGGGCCGCTGGGACCTGGTCGGATTGACCACCGATTACATGACGATGGTCAGATCGCGCGAGTGGAAGCTGGTGCACTTCATCGACCAGCCGCACGGCCAGCTTTTTGACCTGGTCAACGACCCCGGTGAGCTGGAGAACCTCTGGGCCGACCAGAATCGGCGGCCGGAACGCGACCGCCTAGTGGAGGCGATGATCGAGTGGCGGATGCGCTCGAACGCCGAAACCGCCGGCTGGCGCGCGGACCGGCGCTAGGAAAAAATTAGGCCGGCTGGGAGAGAACCCCTCGGGGGATCGACTCTCCGGCCCGGGGCTTCCGGCCGGACGCGATGGAGGCGATCGGCAGATTCGCCGGCGAGAAACGGGAAATCACCCCGTCGCCGGGGATCGACCTCCTAGAGGTCGCTATCGGAGGTCTCAACCATTGATTTGACCAGGGCCGGGTCCTTTGTCACCTCGACGAAGCGGGCCGGCACCTGCTCCAGCGACATCCGGGCGGTGATCCAGGGGCGGGTGTCGATGCGCCCGCTTTCGATGGCCGCGATTATCTGCGGGAAAAGTCCGAAGCTGTTGCGCGAGGCCAGGACGTTCAGTTCTCGGCGGTGGAATTCCACATCGTCGAAGCTGACCCGATCCTGAACCAGCCCCACGAACGTCAACGTACCGGCCGATCCGACCAAATCGAACGAGGCCTCCATCGCCGACCGGTTGCCGGTGGCGTCGAACACGAATTCGTAGAAGCCGCCGTCGGCTTCCGTGAGCGTGCGGACCCCGAATTGCTCGACGAACTCCCGCCGTTGCGGCGAGAGCTCGAGCACCGTGACCTCGGCTCCGGCGGCCAGCGCGAATTGGACCACCGTCAGGCCGATGGGGCCGGCCCCCACCACCAGGGCCGCCCGGCCCGGCCCGATGCCGGAGCGCTCCACCGCGTGGGCTCCGATTCCAAGGGTCTCGACCAGGGCCAGCTGATCGAGCGAGAGTTTCCGGGACGGATGCAGGGTCGATGCGGGAACGCAGATGAGGGGTCGCATGCCGCCGTCGCTGTGAACACCCAGGACCTTAAGCGACTCGCAGCAGTTGGAGCGCCCGACGCGGCAGGGGTGGCATTTCCCGCAAACCAGGTAGGGTTCGACCGCGCAGTTGTCGCCGACCTCGACCCGATCCTGGCCGGAAGGGGCGGCAATTACCTCGACTCCCAGCTCGTGTCCGAGGATGCGCGGGTAGCTAAAGAATGGCTGCTGGCCGGCGTAAGCCTTGATGTCAGTTCCGCAAACGCCGATCCGGTGCACCCTAACCAGGGCCTCATCCGGCCCGGGTACCGGTTCCGGAGCGCTGCCGGTCTCGAACCGGCCAGGTTCTGCCAGTATCACGGTCCGCATCGCTGCAGGATCCTTCGGCTCGGACGGAGTCTTGCTTGGCTGTCGCCCAATTTACGGGTTGAGGGCGGTTAGATGGCGGTTGAAATGGCGCTCTAGAAAGTCCCCGTAGAGTTCGGATTCGCACTCGACCTGGTCTTTGACCAGCGGGCCAAGCTGAGGATCGGTGAGGATCGATCCGAAAGTCACGTGCGCGATCTGACGACCGGCGTCACGGTCCAGATAGGCGTCGGCGAGTTCGGCGGCGGTGACCTGTTCCGGCGGCGGCGCGTCGTCCAGGCCGATCGAGAGGTGGTACGTGTCGCGGTCGCGCGCAAAGTGCCGGCGCGCGGCCCCGATTACGCGGCCGAACAGGGCGGAGTCGGTCGCCGCGATTACCCGCAGCGCCTCCAGGTAGCTGGTGCCGGCGGTCTTGACGTGGAAAGCCCCTCCGGTGGCGCGCGCGAAACCGGGATAGATCGAAAGTTTGTCCGAGCCCGAATGCAGGCTGAGCTTGTACGGGCCGAGAACCTGGGCGACCCGGGCGTGGGCGTTTGCGTCGCGTTCAAATTCCAGCGGATCGCCGATGTAGTCGATGCCCTTCTCGAATCCGCCGACGTAGCGCGGCGCCAGAGCGGCCAGGCCAACCCCCGAATCCAGGAGCCGGCTGGCGACGATCCAGTGCTCGGCCAGGGTGGTCGGGCGCGTCGTCTCGTCGACGCTGACCTCGATTTCATAGCCGAGCGAGGCGGCCCGGCAGGACCGGTCGATGGCGGTGGCCATTTCGAGGCTGAAATTGACCGCCCGCCCGTATTTGACCGCGCAACGGGCCAGGCCCTCCGGACCGATGCTGATGCGAACGCCCTCTCCGAGGTCGGCCTCCACGCCCTCAAACTCTTCGATCCAGGGGACCTGGTCGCGGATCTCGGCGAAGGCCAGCCGCAACTGGTCCCGGTCCATCGAATCGGCCTCGGCGACCACGTGGTCGGAGGGGTCTATCGTGAAGAACGAATAGCCGGCGGCGACGAAGGCCTCAATGTCCCCGAATTCTTTCAGGTGGTCGGCGTCGGCGCCCCAAGGTTGGGCGAATCCGGCCGCGTCGACCGCCGCCTGGGCTGCCTCCGCAACCGCCGCGCAGCTGCGCCGGGTGCGTTCCAGTTCGCGAACTGATTGCTGGGCAAACACCGCCCTGACCGGCCCCCCGGTCTGCAGATGGGCGCGAATGTGCCCCGGGGTGGCAAGCCCCAGCCGGTCACCGTAACCGAAAGACGGTTCCAGGCCCAGCGGGGCGGGTCGATTCACGGCCGGCGGGCCGGAACGTGGAATTAGCCGGAACCGGCCAGCACGCCAGGTTTGGTGGCCGGGCTGGGCAGGTTCTCGACGAAGTGGATGGCTTCCATCGCGGCTTTGACGCCTTCGCCGGCCGACGTGGCGGCCTGGCGGAAGTGGTCGTCCTGGACCTCGCCGGCCGCAAAAATCCCGGGCACCGAGGTGTGCATCATTTCGTCGGCTTTAAGGTAACCGCCGGGCTTGAGCTCCAGCTTGTCCCGGTAGAGCTCGGTATTGGGATCGTGCCCGATGAAGATGAAGAACCCTTCCACCGGCAGCTCCGAGGTCTGGCCGGTCTTGAGGTTGCGCACGCGAACGTGTTCGACCACGTTTTCGCCGGCGATCTCCTCGACTACGCTGTCCCAGACGAACTCGAGTTTGGGTTCGGAGAACGCCCGTTCGGCGAGCGTTGCCCCGGCGCGCAGCTGGTCGCGGCGATGGATCACGTACACCTTGGACGCGAACCGGGCCAGGAAAAGCCCTTCCTGCATCGCGCTGTCGCCGCCGCCGACCAGGGCGGTCGGGGCGTCGGCAAAGAACGCGGCATCACAGGTGGCGCAGGTGGAAACGCCGCGGCCCCAGAATTTTTCCTCGCCGGGGACGCCCAGCGTCTTGGCGCGGGCCCCGGTGGCCGCCACAACTGCTTTGGCCTGATAGGTGTCGGCGCGCCCGTTCAGAGTAAAGGGCGGACCATCGACCTCGAGCGATTCGATGTGATCGAATACCGTCTCGGCGCCGAACCGCTCGGCCTGGGCCTTCATTCGTTCGGTCAGTTCCGGACCGGTGATGCCGTCCTCGAATCCGGGATAGTTCTCGACATCGTGGGTGGTCGCGATCTGGCCGCCGAAGGCCTCGCCGGTGAACACCAGGGTCGACATGTTGGCCCGGGCGGCGTAAACGGCCGCCGAAAGACCGGCGGTGCCGGACCCGATGATTGCGATGTCACAGCTGCGCATTGGAATTTCTTTGCTACTGGCGCGAGCGGCGCCGGCTGTTCCCAAGACCTCGCGTCGAGGTTACTGCGTTTCCTGGAGCGAGCGGAGGTAATTGATCACCTGCCAGCGCTCTTCCGGAGTAAGCAGCTTCTGGAAGGAAGGCATGTTGGCCTGGCCGTGGGTGAGCACTCCGTAAAGGTAGCCGTCGCTGACCACTGCGGCGACGCCGGTCAATAGCGATGGCGGTGCCCGCACGCCGGCGACTGTGAACTGCCCGGTGAGCTCGGAAACGCCGTCGGCGGCCACGCCGTGGCACATCGCGCAATTGACCGCGTAAACGACATGACCTTCGCCAATCGACGCCTCATCGAGCCGGACCGGATTTGGCAGGTCCGTCATTTCGGCCTGGGCGATAACGTATTCGGCCCCGCTGGTGGGAACGCTGCCCTCCGGGATCGGCGCGTAAGGGGGTTCCTGCACGCGGTAGGACTCCTGGTAGTGCATCTCCGGGAAGATGTCCAGCGGATACGCGCCGACTTCGCAACCGGTCAGCGTCAGCGACGCCAACGCGGCGGCGAGCAGCCCCAGCCGGGCCGGGGCAGCCAGGAATCGGCGCAGAATCATCTAGGTCGCGCTGGGGGCGGCCTCAAGCAGGCTACCCTCGGAATCGAGAATGTCGACCGCGCCGGCCCCGGCCAGCACGTCGCGGCCGCGCGCGATTTCGTCGTCTTCGGCGTTAAGCGAGACCCCGACGTAACCATCCCCCAGCCGGTCGTCGTAGAGGCTTATGCCGTCCGGCAGGCGCGACTCGAACAGGACTCCCAGGACGGTGAACAGGACGGCCCCGATCATCGTTCCTTCGTAAAGGATCTGGAACACCGCCGGAAGGGCGACGATCGGCTTGCCGCCGGTCACCAGCGGCAGGGTTACCTGGGCCCCGACCAGCCAGGCGACGCCGAGCGCGAACCCGCAGGCCGCGCCGGCGAAGGGGAAGGTGTAGAGGCGGTGCTTGGTGTGCGGTTCGCCGAATGCGCCCTCGGGATAGGGAACCCCGGAGACAACGTCGACGGCAGTGTCGGCAAAACCGGCGGTGCGCAGCCCCTCGACCGCGTCCGCGGCGGAATCGACGCTGTCGTAGATCGCCAGCAGTTCGGATTTGGGCATGCCTGCCTGCCTTACTCGCGGATTGTGGCCGGCACTTCGGCGCGGCCAATTTTGATTTTTCGGGCCAGTATCATTCCTTCCTTGATGTCAACCGCCGGCATGATGGGCACCACCTTGGAGAAGACGAGTACCCCGACCATGACGAAGGCGAACGAGGCGGCCACTAGGATGGCCTCGGAGATCGAAGGAACGTAGGTCGAGTAGGTAAAGGTGAGCGACGACTTGCGCTCCAGGGCCGGAACGATCAGGATGTAGCGCTCCAACCACATCCCGATGTTGACCAGGATGGTGGTAAAGAACATCCAGCCGTACGAGCGCCGCACCGACCTAAACAGCCAGAGCGGTACCGGGATGATGTAGGCGGTGAATATGAAGACGATCGCCACGATCGGGAACGGCCATTCCCAGACGCGTCGGTGCCAGGTGTCCACCTCGGTCGGTTCCAGCCCGTAGAGGCCGAAGCCGAAGTCCAGGAACAGGAAGAACAGCCAACCGGTGGCCACCGCGATCAGCAACCGGGCCAGGGCGTCGATGTGGTCGCGGGTGATGAAGTCCTCGAGCTTGAACGCCCATTTCATGACGATCATGGCGGTGACGACGCACGAAACGCCCGAGTGCACCGCTCCGATGACGAAGTAGGGGGCAAACACCGTGTTGTGCCAGCCGGGCACCGAGGTGACCGCAAAGTCCCAGGAAACGATCGAGTGCACCGAGACGAAGATCGGCAGGATGATCGCCGAGAGCAGTATCCCGGCGACCGCCTGGATGCGCCACTGCCGGGTCGATCCCTTAAATCCCAGCGCCAGGATCGTGAACAGGGCCCGGCGGATCGGGTCCTGAGAGCGGTCGCGCGCCAGGGCAAGGTCGGGCAGCAGGGCCACGTAGACGAATAGGATCGTGGAGGTCAGATAGGTAAAGATCGCCGAGGGGTCCCAGACCAGCGGTGATCGCGGGTTCGGCCACATGCCGCGGATGAAGTCGTAGGGGAAGGCCCAGTAGGCGGTGCGCCACGGCCGACCGGAGTGAATCAGCGGAAACAGGACCGCGGCCTGCAGCGAGAAGATCGTCACGACCTCGGCGGCGCGGGTAACCGGCCGGCGGAATTCGGCCTGGGTCAGGCGAAGGATCGCCGATACGAATACGCCGGCGTGCGAGATTCCGATCCAGAACACGAAGTTGACGATCAGGAATCCCCAGTACACCGGGTGTGAATAACCGAGGAATTCAAGGCCCCAGTAGAGCATCGTCAGGAACACGACCGCGCCCAGCATGAACACGAACCCGAGTCCGCCCGACCAGGTGAAGAACCAGCGCGGCGTGGTCATGACGAAATTGAGCAGGCGCTGATCGGCGGTCCGCTGATCGAGCATTACCGGTTCTTGCATTAGTGCTCCTCGCGCGCGCCGCTAGTCTGGTTTGGCCAGTAGCAGGAACTTGGCCCGGCCGTAGTCGACCTCGTCGCGGTACAGCGCGCCCTCGCGCATTTCCCAGCCCGAGAGCAGCGGGATCCAGCGGGCGCTGAATATGTACGCGAACGCCAGCAGGCCTATCCAGCCGACGATGAACAGGACGTCGTCCAGGGCCGGCCAGACCGCCGCCGGCAACGGGTCCAGCGGCCCGTGACCGGTGACTTCGGTGTTTGAGATCGCCGGAACGAACAGCCGGACCCGGTCGGCGAACGATCCGACCAGGGCCACCACCGCCACCAGCGCCAGGAGGTGGAAGCGGCGCCGCAGCGGGTTAAAGATCAGGCAGACGAAGGGTATTCCGAAGTGGCAGACCCCGGCGATTGCGAATGCGATTCCGTAGACCTCGGCGATGTTGACCTGCATGGCGGCGACTTCGCCGGGCAGGCGGGCGTACCAGACGAGCACGAAATCGGCCCAGAAGAAGTAGAAAACCAGGAGGGTGAAGGCCAGGAATATCCGGCCCAGATTTATCGCCTGCTCGGTCCCGATGTAGGGACGCACCTCGGGACAGAAGCGTCTTGCCAGGTAGGCGGTCAGCACAACCAGCGCGGTGGCGGTCTGGAATCCGGTGACCACGTGGTAGGCCGGGAAGATGCCCGAGCGCCAGCCCGGGATCAGGCTCTGTCCCAGGTCGGTGGTCAGGATCATGGTCGTGTAGACCAGCATCATCAGGTAGAAAGCGCCCAGCAACTTGGCGAACATCTTCAGCGCGCGCCACTGGCGCGGATTGCCCCGCCAGCCCACCGTTAGGAATCGGCAGGATCGGTTGGCCGCCAGGTCGGGAATGCTGGTAACCCAGAGCAGCCCGAGCCCGGCAAAGGCCATTGTTGCGAGTGCCAGGGCGTCGGTGATGACCGGTGCGCCGAACCTGAATTCGAACCATAGGCTCGCCCGCCCGTCCAGCGACGGCAGGCTGTGCAGTACCGGGATCAGGAGCGCGTAGCCCAGTACGGAGGGAATCGCGAACAGGGTCGCGATGCGCCGCACTGGGTAGCTCCAGTAACCGCGCGTCATGCGGGTTGCATAGGCCAGCAACGGCGCGGTCGATACCGTCGCCAGCATCCACATCAGGGTGGCGGTCGGGTAGGCAAATTCGGGTCGGTCCGCCCACTCGAAGAGCCGCAAAACGTACATGACCACGCCCAGGATTGCCAGCAGGGCGATCAGCAACTGGGCCGCGTTGGCCAGGCTGAAGCTGATCCCGCGCGGGCGAAAACCGCTGCCGGGAGCGATCGCCAGGGCGGCCGGTTCGGGTCCCGACATCAGTGGTGCTCGTCTTCCACGTGGGCGAACGGGTCCACCTTGGCCAGGTAGACGACGCCCGGCTCGGTGCCGCGCTCTTCCAGCAGGATGTAGGAGCGCTCGTCTTCCGACCGCTCGGCGGCGTGCGAGAAGGGATCGTTCAGGTCACCGAAAACGAGCGCGTGGGTCGGACAGGCCTGCACGCAGGCCGGCGAGACGTCGCCGTCGGCAACTTCGCGGCCCTGGCGACTGGCGTCGACCCGGGCGCGGTTGATCCGCTGCACGCAGAACGTGCACTTTTCGATGATTCCCTTGGTGCGCACGGTCACGTCGGGATTGAGCTGGTTCTCCAGATCGCCCGGCCACTCGGGGTTCCAGAAATTGAAGTGCCGGACCGAGTACGGGCAGCCGTTGGCGCAGAAGCGGGTGCCGATGCAGCGGTTGTAGACCTGTACGTTCAGGCCCTCTTCGTTGTGGTACGTAGCCCATGCCGGGCAGACCGGCTCACACGGGGCGGTGGCGCAGTGCTGGCACATGACCGGCAGGAAGCGGGCCTTGGCGTTCGGATATTCGCCCTCCCAGTAGCGCTCGATGCGGATCCAGGCCTTGGCGCGCTTCTCGTTGACCCGCTGCTCTTCGTTCAGCGCGACGTTGTTCTCGGCCTGACAGGCGACCACGCAGGCCTGGCAGCCGGTGCAGAGATCGGCGTCGACGACCATGCCCCAGCGGACGCCGCCGGAGCTTGCGGCGCGTTCTTCGGCGGAGATGGTCCGGGCGCCGGCATTGGCGGCCGCGCGGGCGGCGGCTTCGTTGTTGACGGCGGTGGGGATGCTAGCCATTGACAATCTTTACCGGCGGAGATTCGGCATCGTTGCGGGGATCCTCGATCAGTTCGAAGGTGGGCATCAGGGTGGTGCGGTCGAGCCGGCTTATCCGGGCCCGGGCGGACGCGAAGGCCATGCCCCCGGCGGCGCTGGTCAGGTCCGGCAGGAGCGCGCGCACGTTGCTGCCGCGGCCCTCGTTCCATCGACCGCTGAAGTTGCGGCCCTGTCCCTCGGGCACCGCGATTAGACCGGGCCCGATCGTCGGGGCCGGGTAGACCGGGACGTCGGCCGAACCGGCGATCGTCTGAATCCGCAGCACGTCACCGCGCTGGATGCCCATCGCGCGGGCCTGCTCGGGATTCATCTCCACCCAAGTTTTCCAGGTCATCGTGGTCAGCGGGTCGGGCGTCGCCTGCAACCAGGGCTGGGCCCCGGTCTGCGGGTCGGTTCCGATTCCCACCGTCTGGAAAGGAATGAGATTGAACGGGTAGGAGGCCGCGTCGCCGGAGAAGATGGGCACCCGCAGGCGCCCGGCGTCCCAGGCCGGGGTGGCGGCGAAAGCCTGCGCCTGACCCAGGTCCGGCCCCCAGACCCCGCCGCGCCGCAGGATGTCGATCCAGCCGGCCTCGGCGGTCGCGTCGCCCGGAGTCAAGCCCAGGGCCGCGAGCACCATGTTCTTGGTGGCGCTCTGCTGGGAGTCGAAAAGGACGCTGTTCTCGCCGAAGAGTTCGGAGGAGACCGCGATCAGCAGGTCGCCGAACGAGCGGGCCTGGGTGAGCGGGGTGACCACCGGCTGCTGCAGCCCCAGCACCAGTTCGCCGCGCAGCGGCTCGGGCAGGTAGGCGCCCCATTCCTCGAACGGGTGGGCGCCGGGGAGCACCAGATCGGCCCGGGCGAGGGTCTCGTTCATGAACGCGCCCATGCCAACGACCGCGCCGGCCGCCGCAAGCGCCTGCTCGAAACCGGCCGCCGGCAGATCGTGGACCGGATCGATCTCGTAGACGAAGACCAAATCGGGAGCCGCGCCGCCGCTCCAGGAATCGGCCAGGGCGCTGGCGGCGCGCGCGCTGATGGCCGGACCGGCCGCGCGCATGTGTTCCCAATTCGACTCTGGATTGGCGTTTACGCCGCCGGGCAGCGAATCGTTGCCGACCAGGCGGTTCAGCAGCATCACGGCGGCGGCGATCTGGTCGCCGTAGACGTGTCCGAGTGCCGATCCGCCGACCAGCGCCAGACCGGGCTGGGCAGCCACGAATTCGTGCGCCAGTTCGCGGATCGTATCGGCCGGAATGCCGGAGAGGGCGGCCACGCTGTCAGGGGCGAATGCATCCAGGGCGGAGATGCCGCCGGACGCGGAGAGCAGGCGCTCGGCGGCGGCGGCGTCGACCAGCCCGGCGCTGACCAGTTCGTTGGCTATCGCCAGGGCGACATGGCCCTCGTAACCCGGGTGCACCGGCAGCCAGCGGTCGGCGTTGGCTCCGGTAAGCGACATGTGCGGTTCGATTTGAGTTAGCAGGCCGCGCCCGCCGTTGCCGCGGCCGCGGAAATCCGCGTAGGCGCCGGAATAGGCGACCGGCGACAGCTCGGTGCCCAGGAAATCGGACCCGAAGGAGATGATCGAGCGGGCCCGGGCGATGTCGAAGTGGGGGAGCGAATTGACCCCGTAGACCTGCCGCAGGGCAAATCGCAGGTTCGCCTGGTCGGCCGGCCCGAGGCTGACGTGGTCGGCCTTGGACCAGAGCCGGAAAGAGTCGAGCAGGCGCTGCTTGACCGGGTCGAGTCGGCCGGTGAGGAACGTGGCGCCGGCTCCCCCGCCCATCCGGTCGGTGATGAAGGCCAGCGCCCGGTCCCAACTGATCGGGCGGAATTCGCCTGAGCCGGGTTCGCCGGTGCGCAGCAGCGGGGTGGCGATGCGGTCGGGGTGGTAGACGGACTGCACGCCGGCCTGGGCGCGGGCCGAACTCTTGCCCAGGTTGATCGGGAACTGGGGATTGCCCTCGACCTTCTTGGCGCGCCCGTCGACGGTTCGCACGACGACGCCGTTCGCGGCGAACGGGTCGTGCGCGTCGAGGGTGGCGAACCAGAGGTCCTCGCCGGGCAGTGACTGCTCGGGCGAGAGCGCGAAGCTCTTGACCCGGGATTCGCGCTCGGGCGCCGCGCAGCCCACGATCAGGCCGCTGCCCAGCAGCGCGCCGGCGGAGCCGAGCAGGAAGTTGCGGCGACGTATCTTGCGGTTCATCGGCACTACTTGTGGCAGATCGCGCAGTCGAGCGACGCGAAGTCGGGATTGATCGGGTGCGGGTTGTTCTCACCGATCGAGGCGTCGTTGGTGTTGCGGTGGCACCCCATACAGGTGCCCATGTTCAGGTTCACCACCTGTTTGACGGTGCTCATGCTGGCCACGTCGCCGTGGCAGGTCGAGCACTCGATTCCGGCGTCGATGTGCGGCGAGTGCACGAACCGGACGTGGTCGGGGAGGCGGTGCACCCTGACCCAGTCGATCCCCGTCCCGGTCTCAAAAGCCTGTCGCAACTGCTGGATCGGTTCGCGGTCGGTGGCCACGACCGAGTGACAGAACATGCACTGCTCGACCGACGGAATCGTGGCGGCGGCCTGCTCGTCGGCGCCGCGGTGGCAGAACTCGCATTCGATGCCCAGTTCGCCGGCGTGAATGGCGTGCGAGAAGGGGATCGGCTGCTCCGGCGCGGCGCGGGCGGTCCCACCCGAGGCGGCCAGGAAGACCAGCACGACGACGCCGGTTACCGCGCCGCCGCCCAGCAGCACGCCGGGAACGGTGAGCAGGATGATCTGCTGCAAGCTCAGCCGCGGCAGGAACGCGGTGAGCGCCGACAGGATGTCGATCTTCATACGAACATGCGCGGGTAAATGTCCGGCAGGACCTCAAGCCCAAGCAGGGCCCCTTTAACCAGGACCACGATCGCCAGCAACCCGAACGCGACCACGGCCGGGTAGACCAGCAGCCTGATGATCGCCCCGACGCGCGGGTCGAGGTCGCCGGTATAGACCAACGACGGAGCCATCGAGTGCGCCAGCAGGTAGGAAGCTGCGGAAATGACGAGACAGAGCGCGAAAACCCACGCATGTGCGGCGATGGCCGACATTTGCACCCAGTCGTTTTGGGTTAGCGGGGCTATCTCCAAGCCGGTGAAAGTCCTAAGCGGTCGTTTTCAAAAAAAAGACGGCTATTCCAACCCCGAAACCCGGACCTGGGATTTGCCGACCCCGGTTGCCGGGCTGGCGCCGTCTCCGGACCATGCGCAGACGTGCCTTGCGCGACAACATGCAAATCTTACCGCAGATATGGGGTTGAATCGACTTTCGGGCCGCCGCTGCGGCCGGATTGGCGCACGGCATTTAGCCTTGCCAGGCCAGGGCGACGCCGGTGTAGGTTTCCTTGTCCTCGAGCAGGCCGCGGTAGGCGATTTCAATGTCCTGTGGCGGCATTCGGTGCGAGATCAACGGCGCAATCTGCAATCGCCCGCGCGTGGCCAGATCTAGAACCGTCGCCAGGTTGCCCATGGTCGACTGATCGAACCCCGGCTGCGGCCAGAAAGGGATCAGTTGCTGCAGCGAACCGC
Source organism: Chloroflexota bacterium (assembly GCA_009840625.1). NCBI lineage: Bacteria > Bacillati > Chloroflexota > Chloroflexota bacterium. The sequence goes on from VXNJ01000017.1 coordinate 41,023, forward strand.
GCAGCTTGATCCCGCGCAGCTTGACCGCGCGCGCGAGCGGAGTCAAGTCGGTGCGATGTTCGCGCCGCGGGGACCCGAGCAGGACGATCTGTCCGAATTTGCGCACGTGGCCGTGAATGGCGTCTATCACGGCGGCCTCGCCGACCGCGTCAACGCCGATGTCCAAGCTCTCGTCGCCGCCCATGGCGCAAATCTCGTCGCGGATGGCGGCCGCTTCAGGAGAAACGGCCGCGTCGATTCCGAGCGAAATCGCAACCTGGCGACGCGAAGCGGTCGGATCGATTCCGATGACCCGACAGCCGGCCAACCGGTACAGCTGGGCGGCCATGTTGCCGATCATGCCCAGGCCCCAGACACCGACCTTGTCGTTTAGTCGCCAGCGGGTATTCGATAAGGCGCTCAGGGCTATCTCGGGCATGATGCAGGCGGCCGCGACCGCGCCGTCAAGTCCCTCGGGGACTCGCGTGAGCATTTTGTCGATGGGCAGACCGCCCATAGCACCCGGTTCGTAGACCCTCAGATGTTGAATCTGCTGGTGCTTGCTTGAACTGAACACCCGATCCCCGACCTGGTAACCACTGACGCCGGCGCCCAATTCCACAATCCGTCCCACGTTGGCGTAACCGGCCGCCCACGGATAGGCGCACCAGGACCCCGGGACGTCAACGCTCCGGTCCAGGCCGGTGTAGTTGGCCAACTCGGTACCGGCGGAAATGAACGTGTATTCGGTTTCGACGGCGACCTGGCCGGGACCTGGTCGCCTGGGGATTTCGATCTCATCCAGGAGGACCCGATGGCGTCCGGGGACCAGTACGCGCTTGACCCGCATGTTCATGCGCGCGCCCGCCCGCCTTCAATCACGCCCGGGATTGCGGCTGGCACTATCCCTCCCAGATCAGGGCGACCCCGCTGTAGTGCTCTTTGTCGTTGAGCAGCCCCTGGTAGGCGCGTTCGATTTCCTGCGGCTGCATCCTGTGCGAGATCAGCGGCTCGATCTGCAGGCGACCGCGCGCGGCCAGGTCAAAGACCGTTTCCAGGTTGTGAAGGGTCGACTCATCGATCGCGGTCTGGGGAGTCAGCGGAATCAACCATTCGAGCGATCCGCGCAGCTTGAGCCCGCTCCAGTGGATGTGCGAGAGGAGCGGATTCATGTCGGCCACGTGCTCGCGGCGCGGCGAACCCAGCAGGGTCAGTTGCCCGAACCGGCGCACGAACTTGTAGGCTTCGGCCAGGATCGCCGATTCGCCGACCGCATCGATCGCGATGTCCAGGCCCGCGGTTGCCCCCAGGGAGTCCATCTGGGACCTGATTTCGCCGGGTTCCGGGGTTGCTACCGCACCGATCCCGACGGCCTGGGCCAGGTCGCGCCGGAACCCGGCCGGATCGATCCCGATCACCCGGCAGCCGGCCAGCTGGAACAGCTGCGCGGCCATGTTGCCGACCATCCCCAGGCCCCAGACGCCGACGGTGTCGTTGAGGCGCCATTCGGTATTCGACAGCGAGCTCATCGCCACCAGCGGCATCCGGCAGGCGGCCGCGACCGCCCCGTCCAGCGATTCCGGGACCTTGACCAGCAGCGATCCGGCGGCGTTCACCCCCAGGCCCGGACCCCCGTGGGTGACGAAGGTTACCTTCTGGTGCTTTCCGAACGAGAAGACCCGTTCGCCGACTTCGAATCCCTCGACCTCCTCGCCGACCTGGAGCACGCGGCCGACGTTGGCGTAGCCGGACGGCCAGGGGTATTCGCACCAGGAGCCGGGGGTGTCTACGTTCCGATCCAGGCCGGTGTAATTGGCCAGTTCGGTGCCGGCGGAAATGAACGTCGCCTCGGTCTCGACCATTACCTCGCCCGGACCAGGCCGGTCGGCTATCTCGATTTCTTCCAGATAGACCTGGTTCCTGCCCGCCACCAGCACCCGGTTAGTGCGCATTTGCCGACCCTGCCTTGCTCGATTCCCACCCGCGCCGGACGCCCGTGCGGCGAGCCGGACCGGGAAGCGCTCCACCAATAACATCAATTTATTGATAAGTGGGGTGGGCCAATGGCAATAGAAACGGTGGCGGTCAAGCGGACGCCGGCGGCGGCGCGGCGGCTGGCGAATTCGGCGCGCAGGTTCCTGGACGGGCTGGACGCCGCGCAACTGGAGGAGGCGCAGAGGCCGTTCGAGGACGTTCTGCGCTTCGAGTGGAATTACGTACCGGTGATACGTTCCGGCCTGCGTCTGGACGCTATGACCGGCCCGCAGCAGAAGCGGGCCAAGGAACTGGTCGATGCCGCCCTCTCGGTGCGCGGCGCCCGCCAGGCGCGCGAAATCATCGATCACGAAGCGGTGCTGGGCGAATGGGAGGCGATGTCCGGCGTCGAGCACGACACCCGCGTGATGCTGGCCCGCAACCCGCTCTTCTACTACTTCTCGGTGTTCGGCGAGCCGGGCGGGTCCGACCCCTGGGGCATAAAGGTCGGCGGTCACCACATCGGGGTCAACATAAATGTCATCGACGGGGACTACATCGCCCCGGTCCCGCTCTTCCTGGGTGCCAACCCGGCCGAAGTCAAGCACGGCCCCAAGATCGGCCACCGCATCCTGGCCGAGGAGGAGGACCTGGCGCGGGCCTTGCTGGGTTCGTTGTCCCCGGACCAGAAGGGGTTGGCCATCGTCGATCCGGTGGCCCCGTTCGATATCCTGACCGTCAACTACCGGACCATCAAACCCGGGATGACCCCCAAGGGGATACCTTTCCAGAACCTTAATGGCGAGCAGCGCTCGCGCCTGGCCAGGCTGGTCAAGCACTACGTCGACCGGGCCGCCGAGGACGTGGCCGGAACCCAGTGGCGGCGTATCGAGCGCAACGAACTCGGTCAGTCCGGTTTCGCCTGGGCCGGGCCCGAACGAAAGGGTTCGGGGCACTACTACACGATCGGTTCACCCGGATTCGTGATCGAATACGACAACGTCCAGAACCATGCCAACCACATCCACTCGGTCTGGCGGGACTTCAGCAACGACTGGGGCGGGGATCTGCTCGCCGCCCACTACCGCGACCACGAATCTCACCATCACCACTAGGCCGGTGCCGGCCTTGGCGGAGAAACGGTCCGGCGGTTGATCGCCAGCGTCATCTTCGACTTCGACGGGGTCATTCTCGATACGGAGAAACCCAATTTCGAAAGCTGGCGGGAAGTATTCGCTTCCCACGGCGTGGAGCTGGACCTTGGACATTGGTCGCGGCACATCGTGGGAACCGCGGACGAATCCAACGTCTTTGGCCACCTCGAGCAATTGACCGGGAGCCGTGTAGACCGCGGGGCAGTCGAATCGGCCCGGCGCGTTCGCTATCTCCGGCAGGTCAACTCGCAAGCGCCGATGCCCGGGGTCCTGGACCGCCTGCGTGAGGCGCAGGCGCTGGGCCTGAATCTCGGCGTTGCCTCCAGCTCCTCGCGCGGCTGGGTCGAGGGCCATCTTCAGCGACTGGGCATCCTGGAGTTTTTCGGATCAATTTGGACCCGCGACGATGTGGCCAACGCCAAACCGGACCCGGAAATCTACCGGTCGGTTGCCTCCGCGCTCGGATCGCTGCCCCGGCAGGCCCTTGCCATCGAAGACTCGGCCCACGGCGTGAATTCCGCCAAGGGCGCCGGGCTGTACTGCATTGCCGTCCCCAACTCAATTACCCGGCGCCTGCAACTCTGCAACGCAGACCTGAGGATTGATTCGCTCACCGAGATCTCGTTTATAGACCTAAGCGAGGAATTGGGTCTGAAGTAATCCGACCCCTTTCCCACCCGGAGCCGTGGCGGGAATTGGTGCCTTTGGGCCGGCCCGGTAGCTTAGAAAAAGGAACGCTGACCGTTTCCAAGGCAGGAGCTGCGGTCCGGGCGGGTTGGCCGGCGGTGAATACAACCGGAATTCGGCCAGCCCCCGGCGGGCGCCGTTGCCTGCGGACGGGAAGGGGAGCGGCGATGACCGTTGCAGCGGAGGATTCGGGTCGGCCCGGTGGACTTTGACAGGTACGAGTTGAGCTCCTCGGTTTTTGACGAAATGGTGCTCGCGGACGGGAGCCCGCGGCCGCAATGGCGCGCACTGTACGCGATGCTGGACAACCTGGACGCTTCCGATCTGGTCGCCATCCAGGAAGAAGTCAACCGGTCATTTGCGACCGAGGGGATAACTTTCACCGTCTACGGCGACGCCGAGGCCGACGAACGCATCATCCCGGTCGACTGCGTTCCCAGGCTCCTGCCGCGCGCCGACTGGGAATTCCTGGAACGGGGACTGCGCCAGCGGCTCAAGGCGGTCAACCGCTTCCTGGGCGACGTCTACGGCGCGGGGGAGATTGTCAAGGACGGGATCATTCCGGCCGACATGATCCTGACCTGTCCGCAGTACCGTCCCCAGATGCGCGGTTACGAGCCGCCGCAGGGGACCTGGGTGGCGGTCTGCGGCACCGACCTGGTGCGCACCAACGACGGTTTCTTCGTGCTTGAGGACAATCTGCGGGTCCCGTCAGGCGTCTCCTACATGATTGCCAACCGCAAGGCCGCCAAGTCGGCTCTGCGGCGCGAATTCCGCCTGCACCGCGTCCGCGAGGTGGAGCACTACGGGGCGACCCTGCGCACCACCCTTTGCGAGCTTGCGCCCGGAGGGATTTCGAATCCGACCCTGGCCGTGTTGACGCCGGGGATCTATAACTCGGCGTTCTACGAGCACATGTTCCTGGCCGGCGAAATCGGCGCAATGCTGGTCGAAGGGCGGGACCTGGTGGTCGACGACGGATTCGTCTACGCCCGCACCACCAGCGGCCTCAAGCGCATCGACGTCATCTACCGCCGGGTGGACGATGATTTTCTGGACCCGACCGTGTTCAGGCCGGATTCGCTGCTGGGGGTGCCGGGCCTGATCCACGCTTGCCGGCTGGGAAAGGTGACCCTGGCGAACGCTCCCGGCACCGGGGTGGCCGACGACAAGAGCGTCTACGCCTACGTTCCCGCGATGATCCGCTACTACCTGGACGAGCAGCCGATCCTGGCCAATGCGCCGACATTTCTGTGCCGGCGCGACGACGACCTGGCTTACACGCTCGAAAACCTGGACCAATTAGTCGTCAAGCGGGTCGGCGAGTCCGGCGGCTATGGCATGCTGGTCGGCCCGCACGCCACGGCCGACGAACGCCGCGATTACGCGGAAGGGATAAAGGCCAACCCGGCCGATTTCATCTCCCAGCCGACGCTGGCCCTTTCACGCTCGCCGTGCCTGATCGACGGGCACCTGGAATCCCGCCACGTGGATCTGCGGCCCTTCGTGCTCTGCGGGGCCGCAACCCGTATCGTGCCGGGGGCGTTTTGCCGGGTAGCGCTGCGCCGCGGGTCGCTGGTGGTCAACTCCTCGCAGGGCGGCGGCTGCAAGGACCTCTGGGTGCTGGAGGAATGATCATCTCTCATGCCGCCGGCGGGCGGACCAGGAACCGCCTCCGACCCTTGATTGCCTATGGCCGAGCGCCGCCTCGCTCCATGCCCGGTTTCGCGCAGGTCAAGGTCCGATGAGCCAGGATCTGCTGGCGCGCAGCGCGGCCGGGCTCTATTGGATGAGCCGCTACCTGTCCCGGGTCGAAAACCTCAGCCGACTGCTTTACCTGCAAACCGAGGCGCTGTCCGACCGACCGGTGCGCGACATCCACTTCGGCTGGACCCGCATATACCGCGCGCTGGGGCGCGAACCCCCCTGGGGCGTGCTCGATCAGTTCGAGGACGACGACTACCTGCTGGCCGATTCATTCACCCTGGCCGGCGACCTGACGTTTGAAGAGACCAATCCGAGTTCGATACGTGCCTGTCTGGGTCTCGGCCGCGACAACGCCCGGCAGATGCGCCAGCACATCAGCGCCGCGATGTGGACGCAACTGAACCTGGCCTATCTGGGGATTCGCGACCTGACCATCGAGGCCGTATGGCGGCTCAATCCGGAGGGATTCTTCGCCGAAACCGAAGCGACGATCCACAAATTCTGGGGAGTGACCGCGGCAACCATGTATCGGGGTGACGGGTGGCGATTCATCCAGCTGGGGAACCTGGTAGAGCGGGTCCAGATGATTTCGGGCCTCCTGGTGGCCCAATCATCGGCACTGGAAGAATCCGGCGAAGGCACCGATGCCGACTGGATCAGTCTGTTGCGCCAGTTCCACGCCCGGGCAGCCTACAACCAGCGGTTCGGGCTGCAGATCGACCCGGGCAAGGTGCTCTCCCTGTTGATCGCCGATCCGCAGTTGCCCGGGTCGCTGCTGGGATCGTTGCTTTACGCTCAAACCCACTTCCACAATCTGGAGGCCGGGCCCGACGCCAACGCCGTCGGCGCCGCGCGCGAGTCCCTCGGCTTCCTGACCCAGTCCCTGGCCGGCGGCTGGACGGCTCCCAGCCACGACCGCGCACAGCTGCTGGCCATCAACGAAGCCGGACGCGAACTGCACGAACGGATCAATTCCGCTTTCTTCGACTACCCGATCGAAGATGCGCCCCGCGCCTGAAGGGGCCCTGTTCGATGTGCGGCACCTCAGCGTGTATCGCTACGCGGTACCGGTCAGCAGCTGCGTCATGTCGCTGCGACTGCAGCCGCGCCAGGACCGCGATCAACGGGTCGAGAGATGCGTGATCGAAGCCGAGCCGACCGGATCGATGGCGGCGGGCCGCGACGGGTTCGGCAATCCCTGGCACCTGCTGGCGGTAAGGAGCACGCACCAAAAGCTCGAGTTGCTCTCCCGGTCCAGGGTTGGGACGACCGCGCGTAGCGAACCTTCCCGCGGCGCCGGCCAGGTCGGCTGGGACGACTACCGGACGCTGGCCCCGGATCCGGAACACTGGGACTTTATTGGTGACAGCGCCTTCGCGCGGCCCTCGCCGGCATTGGCCTCGTTCGCGGACCGGAACGGGCTCTCCCGCCCGGTCGCCGAACCGCTGGCCGACCTTGCCGGCCTGTCGGCGGCGATCCACCGGGAATTCGAATTCGCGCCCGGCAGCACGACGGCCAGCTCCCCGATTGAGGACATGCTCGAATCCGGGCGCGGCGTATGCCAGGACTACGCGCACCTGATGATCGCGCTGGCCCGCGGCTGGGGCGTGCCGTCGCGCTATGTCTCGGGCTACCTTTACATCGCCGACGACGCGGGCACGCCAATCCGGCAAACGGCCATGCATGCCTGGGTCGAATGCTTGCTTCCGGACGGGAGTTGGGTCGGTTTCGATCCCGCCAACGACTGCCTGGTCGGAGGCGGACACATCCGGGTCGCGGTAGGGCGCGACTACGGTGATGCGGCTCCCACCGCCGGTGTGTACCAGGGCGGTTGGGAATCCGAGCTGACGGTGGAAGTCGACGTGATTCCGGCGGTGACCTGAAGCGGCGCCCCGCGCGATCGCCGGCCAGACATGGCTTCGCGGGAGCCGCGGTCCCGGTCTCCGATTCCAATTCCCAGCAAGTGACTCGCTACCGGGCGGTTGTCGCTGCAATTCAGACTAGGGCCAGACAGAGTCGACGCAATTCCAGGAGGAATCCCGTTGGAGCTATCACATTCCGTTAACTACTTGGCGGTACTGGTGGCGGCGATCGCCAACATGGTGATCGGCGCGGTCTGGTTCATGCCGGCGGTGCTCGGCAGTCACTGGATGCGCTTCACCGGCCTTACCAGCGAGGCGATCGAAAACACGCCGCACATGTGGGCCAGCTACTTGGGATCGCTCGCGGGGTCCATCCTTGTTGCCTACGCAGTTGCCCGCATCGCCGCTTACGCCGCCGCCGAGTCGGTCACCGACGCCGCTATCCTGATGCTGCTGATCTGGACTGGGCTCGTGCTCGTGCCGCTTTCGGACGAGGCGCTGTGGGAACGTCGCCCGGTGGGACTGTTCGTCCTGGTCGGAGCCCGCTGGTTCGTGGCCCTGGCGGTGATCACTGCGATAGTTGCGCTTTGGGTCTGACCCCCAACTCCCGATAATCCGGGTCGGGCCGGAAGGCCCGGGACCCCGCGCAACGCAAGGTAAGAAAATGCCCAATTTCGCCGCCGAGTTATTCACCGTCCGAGACTGGCTGGGCGACCAGCACCAGCTGCACGAGGCCGTCCACCGGCTGGCGGGAGTGGGTTTCGAGTGGGTCGAATTGGCGGCCGTGGCCGCGGTCGACGGGCCCGACGCCGATACCTCGCCGGCGACGCTGCGCCGGATCCTCGACGACCACGGGTTACGGGCCCTGAGCGCCCATCGCAGATTCGGCGAGCTGCGCGACAACACCGAGGCCGAGCTCGAATACCTGCAGACGCTGGGCTGCAAGATGGTCGCACCGCCGGTAATCTTCGATGTCTACGACTACCGCGACTTCGACGGCTACCGGCGCTTCCTGGACGACGCTGCGCCGGTGCAGGAAAAGCTCTCCGCCGCCGGCATCGATTTCGCCTACCACAACCACTCGCACGAATTCGTCTACTTCGCCGGCACCAACCCGATGGAGTACCTGATCGAAAACAGCGACATGCAGATGGAGCTGGACACTTACTGGACCGCGATTTCCGGCGCTGATCCGGCCGCGATGATCAGGCGGCTCGAACGGCGAATCCGCTACCTGCACTGCAAGGATGCCCAGGTTTTCCCGACCGACGACCCGGACTGGTTCGCCAAGCCGGAGCCTACTTGGGCCCCGGTCGGTGAAGGGTTGCTTAACTGGGACGCAATCCTGCCTGCCGCCGCCGCTGCCGGAACCGAGTACTACATCATCGAGCAGGATATCTGCCGGCGAGATCCCTTCGACTGCCTGGCTTCTTCACTGCAGTTCCTCAAAGACCGGGTCGCCGCTTAAGCACGCCGTTGACCGGCCGGAGCCGGACCGCGTGGTCCTTGACCGTTATTCGGTTCCGTACTGGCGGTCGCCGGCGTCGCCCAACCCCGGCAGGATATAGCCGCGCTCGTCCAGGCCGTCATCGAGAGCGGCCACGAATATCGGCACGTCGGGGTGTTCGTCGTGCAGGCGCGCCACGCCTTCCGGAGCCGCGATAAGGCCAACGTAGCGGATGCCGGCCAGCCCGCGGCGCTTTAGCAGGCGGCAGGCCGCCGCCGCGGTCCCGCCGGTCGCCAGCATAGGGTCCAGCAACAGGCAGGTCTGAACCTGGGCGATGCCGGGCTCGGCGTCGTAGTACTCGATAGGATCCAGGGTCTCCTCGTCACGGCGAATGCCGAGATGCCAGATGACGGTATCGGGCAGCATCTGCGCCAGCGTTTCGGCCATTCCGAGCCCGGCCCGCATTACCGGGGCAAGGGCTATCGGACCCTGCAGGCGTCGGCCGCGGGCGATTCCCAGCGGGGCCTTTATGTCCGTCGGTTCGGTGATCAGATCCGTGCTCGCCTCGTAGAAAAGCAGCCGGGTGAGGTCGCGGACCACGCCGCGAAACCGGCGTGGCGGAGTCCTGGCGGCGCGCAGTTCGCAGAGCTTGTCGCTTACGACCGGGTGGTCGGACACGTGGAGGTTTGGGGGCAACGAGCCAGACTCCATTAACGTCCCAACCTAATCTGGGCAACCGGCCGCCGGGCTGGCCAGGGTAGTCCTACGCCGCACCTTTTATAACTCCGGAATTGACCAGCTTCACGGCCAGTCAGGCGGCAGATTCATACTGTGGCAGCCAAGGCGCCTGGGCCGTTAGCAGTTCCTCGGTCATCGACCAAACTTCGCCCGGGGAACACACCGCCCCCACCAGGGGGTCGTGCAGCATGGCCAGACGCAACAGCTCGCGGTCACCGCTGACCGCGGCCTCCTTGGCCATCCGCTGCACGTCTATCGATGCCTGACAGGTCGCCGCACACGCCAGCGGAAGATCGTTGAGCTGCCCGACATTAATCCCGTGTCGGTCGACGTAGCCGGGTACTTCGACCACGCAGTCCGGCGGCAGGTTCGGGATCGCCCCGTCGTTGCGGACGTTGAAATGACCCCGGTAGGGTCGCCCGGTCTCGATCGCTTCGATGATGTGCGAGCCGTGCTCGTCGGAGCGCTCGGATTCCTCGATCGGGCTGGCGGCGGCCAGCTGGCGCTCATAGTCGGCGGCGAAGGTGCGGTTGCGCTCGCGGCAGTATTCGAGGTACCCGCCGGTGCGCCCGTCGATCCAGCGTTCGCGGTCGATCCAGCCCTCAATTTCGTCGCCGCGTTTGCGGTACCAGGGAAGGTACTCGGAGAGGTGGCCGTTCGACTCGGTGGAGAAGTAGCCGAAGCGCTCCAGCACGTCCAGCCGCACCGGCTCGCGGCGCGCGATTTCGGGATCGGCGCGCATCGCCGCCAGTAGTTCGTCGGCCTCTACTTCGCGGCCGCGGTGGACGATGCTCAGGTACCAGGTCTGGTGATTGATCCCGGCGGCGACGATTTCGACCTCGGTAACCGATTCGGCGCCTAGGGCCTTGGCGATCAGCCGGTGCCCGCCCTGCACGCCGTGACAGAGCCCCACCACGTCCGCGTCGGAATAGTCGAGCGCGGCCCAGGTGTTCATGGCCATGGGATTGGCGTAATTGAGCAACAGCGCCCCCGGTTTGGCGCAAGCGACCACGTCGTGGCAGAACTCGAGCATCTTGGGAATTGAGCGCTGGCCGTACATGATCCCGCCGGCGCAGATGGTGTCGCCGACGCATTGATCGACGCCGTAGCGCAGCGGAATCTCGATGTCCGAGGCAAAGGCGTCCAGGCCGCCGATGCGGGCGCAGTTGATTACGTAATCGGCGCCTTCGAGCGCGGTAGGCCGGTCGAGTTCGGTCTCGATCGTGGCCGGCAGATCGCTGAGTTCGATTTCCCGCCGGCAGAGTCGGCTGACCCGGTCCAGCGCCTCAGGGTCGATGTCGTGCAGTACGAAGCGGGAGTCGGCCAGTTCGCTGACGCAGAGCATGTCGCGGATCAGGCGGCGGGTGAATCCCAGGCTGCCGGCTCCGATGAATGTCACGCTGATGGCCATTGGGGCAGTTTCCTCCGTTATTTCAGGGCACCGCGCGGAACTGGGTGAGTACTTCCAGCCCGTCTCCGGTCAATGCCAAGGTGTGCTCGAAATGCGCCGCCCAACTGCCGTCGGCGGTGTAGACGCCCCACCCGTCGGGGGCGGTCCTGCACTGGTCGGAACCGGCCGAAACGATCGGTTCGATGCAGAATGTGGCGCCCTTTTCCAGGATCGCGCGCGGCGCTCCGCTGGCCCGGTTGGGAATGTGCGGGGGCTCCCAGATCTGATGCCCGACGCCGTGCCCGCCCAGCGCCACCACCGGCGCGAATCCGGCGCCACGAACCGTCTTTTCGATGCGGCGCGCGATCGCCTCCACGCTGGTCCCGGCACCGCAGATTGCGACCGCGTCGTCGAGGGCTTTGCGGGTCGCGGCGAGCAGATCGGAAGTCCCTGCCGGGACCTCGCCCACCGACCAGGTCCAGGCGGCGTCGGTTTTCAGGCCCTGGTAATTGACGCCGACGTCGACCGTGACAACGTCGCCAGGTGCCAGCGCCCGATCGTCCGGTATGCCGTGCACGACCATCTCGTTGACGGAATAGCAGATTGCGCCGGGGAAGGGGTTGTCCGGGCCGTAGGGTGCGTACCCCAGGAAACTGGGTTCGGCGCCGGCGCCGCGGATCACCTTGGTCACGATCGAATCGAGTTCCAGGCCGGTGATTCCGGGGCGGATTGCGGCCTGGACTTCCTCGAGAGCGGTGCCCAGGATCTGGCCGGAACGGCGCATAGCCGCCAGCTCGCGTTCGGTCTTGGGGATGAACCCGCTTGGTTCGGCTTGCGGCTTTTCGGCCCGACGCCGGCGGTTGCGCCGCCGCCTAGCGATAGACGGTTTCTTTCGCCTGGCGCTGCACCTCGTAGATCGATCCCACCGTGTCGGGCTGGGGCAGGGGTATCCGGACCACGTGGTCGGAGCAGCGCATCATCGGCGGCTCCTCGCCCCTGAGCAACCAACTCTTGAACTTGGAGATGTCGGGCATTCCCATCAGGGGCCAGGCGTCGGCGGCGGTCAACTCGATCAGCCAGAGGCGCCGTGGAATGTTGGAAGTGTTGGGCTCGGACCCGTGCAGGGTGCGGGCGTGGTGGATCGAAACGCTGCCGGCCTTGAGCACCAGCGGCTCGGCCTGGCTGAGGTCGAGTTCGCCGTCGGAGGACCTGACCGCGCCGGCGAAAGCGCCGCCGGCGTGGTGATCGAGGACCGGGAGGCGGTGGCTGCCAGGAATGCAGCGCAGGCAACCGTTCTCGAGCGTGCAGTCGTCAAGGCATACCCCGATTGCCAGGACGTCGTCGTTCGAATGCGGGTAGAAGGCATAGTCCTGGTGCCACTCAACCGGGCTGCCGACTTCGGCGATCTTGAGGTTGAGCTTGTCGTTGCGGTAGCGGATGCCGTTGAAGCCCAGCAGCGGATCGGCCAGGTCGAGCAGGGCGTCCGAGCGCATCACGCGGTCAAACACCGCCGAGACCTGGGCCGGGTTCTTGAGCCGCCGCAGGCGCGGGACTTCGGGGGTGTGACTGGGCTCGAGATCGAAGACGGCATCGTTTTCGCTCACCTGTCGCGATCGCTCGACGAAGCGGGCGACTTCGTCGCGCAACTCCTCCAGAACATCGGCGGGCAGAACGTCGGGAACGGCAATGAACCCGCGTTCGCGATATTCGTCGATTTGAGATTGGACGAGCATGGGATGGCTCTTTCGCCGACTGAGGGGCGCTGCTTACGGAGAATTGACCTAATTTTGCCCGGTCTGCGCCCCGCAGAGAGCTGCTCCCAAATATGTACGAACCGATGCGATTCCTGCACATCCTATTTGCCCTCAGCCTGTTCGCCGGTCTGGGCGCCTCGATGGCCCTGCGCCCGCTGGTCGGCCGGCTGGCCGCAAGCGGTCACCTTGAGCCGGTGATCGGAGCTTTGGAGCGCAATGTGCGGATCGTGACGATTCCCTCCGGCATCCTGACCGTGGTCTTCGGATTCGCCGCCGCCGAGGCGGGGCGCTGGAACACGTTCACTGAGGGCTGGCTGCTGATTTCGCTGTTGGCGTCGCTGGCCCTGATCGGCTTGAACCTATTTGTTGTTTATCCGCACTTTCGGCAAATTCGCGAAGCCCTCGCCGTGGAGCCGAAACCGGGCGCGGAACTGCTGTCCCGGATCCGGCGCCCGCTGATTCGCTACATCGGGTTGGGCCAGATGATCACGCTGCTGGTGATCGCCTACCTGATGGTCTACAAGCCGTTTTGAAGTTGCGGGATCCAGACCTGCATTGAGCTCGGCTCGCGATTACCCCACGAAAAGTAGGGAATAGCGACCAGTTCGGCATCGCCGAGTGCCCGGCGGACCGGCGCGGCTTCCGAATAGAGCGAGAAATCGGCGTCCGGCCCCGGCTCCAGTTGGGCCCCATTGGCCCGAATCACGGTCGCCCCGCCGACCAGGTCGGTATCGAAGGAGACGCGCGGGTTGAAATCAGCCTTCAACGCCAAGTCGTAGGCGTGAACCGACGCCCGATTGGGGACCTCGATGCAGTAGATCAGCGGGCCGCGGGCGATCGCCACCCGACCGGCATTGTCGGCGATCCGGGGATTGGAGTAGACCGTTCGCACCGGCATCGGCAGGTAGAGGTTCAGCACTTCGCCGGCATTGAATTGCCGTTCCACCACCAGGTACTCGCCGGGTCGTGCGTCAAGTTCCTGGCCGGAGATCATGGCGCTGGCGCCGCTTGCCCAGGACGGGATGCGGACCCGCAGGCAGGATCGCCCGGCCGGTGCCCGGTTGATCGCGATCTGCACCTGGCCCTGCCATGGATAGGCGGTTTCCACATCGAGTTCGAAACCGCCCGCGCTGACCGACCCGGCGATGAACTGGTGCAACCACAGCCCCTCAACGGAGGTCGAGTAGCAATAGCCCGGTAGCGAAAGCAGGAGCCGGGCCACGTTGGGCGGGCAGCAGGAACAGGTGAACCACTCGTCGCGGTGGTAGTCGCCGCGCGCGGCCAGCGGGTTCATGTAGAAGTAGCCGGCCCCGTCGTGCGAGAGGCCCGAGATGATGGAGTTGTACAGCTGGGTCTCGATCGCGTCGGCGTAGCGCGCCTGCCCGGTCAGGCAGAGCAGGCGGAAGCTGAAGAAAACACCGCCGATCGCCGCGCACGTCTCGGCGTAGGCGCGCTCGTTGGGAAGCTCAAAATCGGCCCCGAAGGCCTCGCCCTCGAAACGCGCCCCCAGCGCGCCGGTGACGTAGGCTTTTCGCCCGTAGGCGCTCTCCCATAGCTTGAACGCCGCCGCCTGCATCGCCAGGTCCTCACGTTCCAAGGCGATGTCGGCCATCCCGCTGGCCTGGTACATCATGCGCACCGCGTGCCCCCAGGCCTCGTGCTGCTCGCGCACCGGCAGGTGGTCCTGGTAGTAGTGGGGATCGCGAAATCGCGGCTCGCCGTTGAGGCGGGTATCGGGCTGGCCGCGCATTTCCAGGAAGAAGAGCGCCTGGTCTAGATAGGCCCGGTTGCCGGTTTCCCGGTATAGCTCGACCAGGGCCAGTTCGATTTCCTGGTGACCATCGGTCAGTTCAAGGCGCCCGTGCCCGAAGGTTTCGCAGATGTGATCGGCGGCCCGCACCGCGATGTCGAAAAGTGCGTTGGAACCCGAGGCGCGGCGGTGGGCGATGCCGGCCTGGATCAGGTGCCCCATGCAGTAGAGCTCGTGCTGGTTGCAGAGGTCCTGGTACCGCTTGTCTTCGCGTTCGAAGGTGAAGTAGGAATTGATGTAGCCGTCGTCGCGCTGGGCGGCGCCGATCTCGTCGATGGCCAGATCGATCCACTTTTGGACCGAGTCCGCGACGCCCTCGATCAGACCGAAACTGGCCGCCTCCAGCAGCTTGTAGACGTCGGAATCGTTAAAGTACAGGCCCGAGTATTCGGGTACGTCTTTGCGCCCCGAGGCGCGGCGGAAATTGTCCAGCCGGCCGGTGGTCTCGCAGTGCTCGAACTGGCGTTCCAGCGACGTGTCGCGGACGACTTCGCGCCAGTGATGCCAGAACCCCGTCTCATTGACCCGCACGGACGAGATCGGCACCGGCCGCAGTCGCGCATTTGAACTATCCGTGGTATTCAGGACCACATCCCTGGCCTGCTGCATTGCCCGCTCCCCGTTGGTCTTCGAATCGGTCGGAAGGATCGTTGATTGGTCTAATTTTGTGATTAAGGCGACGTCCCCTCCCCAACTTTTCAGGCCCGTTCCGAATGAAGATTGAAAGCGTAAAAGCCACCCTGCTCAAGGTCCCCTACCCGCTGCCATTCGAGGCGGCCTGGGAACCGGGAGTGATTCGCAACGACCGCGACGTGACGGTGGTTCGGATCCAGGCCGATTCGGGACTGGTCGGCTGGGGGGCGAGCGGATTCGATCAAGCCGACGACATCAATACCCTGGCGGCCCCGCACCTGGTCGGCGAAGACCCGTTCGCATTCGAGCGACACGCCCGGATCACCCGATACGCCAAAGGCGCCTGGATCGTTGAAATGGCGCTCTGCGACCTGGTCGGCAAGGCCGCCGGACTGCCGCTGGCAAAGCTCTGGGGGCGCTACGCCGACCGGATCCCGGCCTACGCCTCGATCGTGGCCGCCAAAACCCCGGCCGAGCGTGCCGATGACGCCCTGGAGCTGCTGGAACGCGGTTACCGGGCGATAAAGCTGCGGGCTCACGCACCCAGCATTGCCGATGACATCGAAATGGTCGAAAAAGTCCGCGCCGCGGTCGGCGACCGGATGGAGATCATGGTGGACGCCAATCAGGCCGGCGCCGCTTCGGGACCGATCAAACACCCCGGCGACCCGATCGTTTGGGACTACGACCGGGCGCTGGCTACCGCGCGGGCCTACGAACAGCTGGGCGTTTACTGGCTCGAAGAACCCCTTCCTCGCTATGACCTGCAGGCGATCGCCCGGTTGACCGACGCGGTCGAGCTAAAAATCGCCGGCGGCGAGGGCAACGCCGGCCTGCACGAGTTTTACTGGATGCTGGACGCCGGCGCCTACGACATCATCCAGCCGGACGCGGCCACCTGCGAAGGGGTCTGGCAGTTGCGCAAGCTGGCCGCGGCCTGCGAGCGGGCCGGCAAGCTTTGCATACCCCACCACGGCGCCAATGGAATCGCCCTGGCGGCCCACCTCCAGCTGCAGGCCAGCGTCCCTAACAGCCCCTGGGTCGAATACATCATCGATCCGCCCTGGCGCACGATCGAGTCCTACCAGCAGCTCTACGGGGTGATGCGGGATCCGCTGCTGATCGATGCCGACGGCTGCTTGCCGGTTCCCCAGGGGCCCGGGCTGGGAATCGCAGTCGACGAAGACGCGATCGCCAGAATGGCCGTTTAGCGGATACCGGGCCCTATCTCTCGATCAGGGGCATGACCTGGTTGGTGAGCAGGTCGATCGAATGCCGCCACGGCGCGAAGTCGTCGATGTCGTGGGCGATCATGACCAGTTGTCCGAAGGGGGCGGTGCGATCGCGGATCGAATTGATCTTGTCGGCCACCGTCTGCGGGCTGCCGGCGATCCAGGTGTTGTCGAAAAGGAACTTAGGGGTTATGTCGGAGTCCGGCCGGTCCGGGTTCGAGCCCTTGAAGTGCACGAAGTTGTGCGACCCCTTGGTCAGGTCGAACATGTAGCGCGTATAAGACGCCGCCGGCCCGCATTCGAGCATGAAGCGCTCAGCTTCGGCGTCGGTGTCGGCCACGAAGACGTCGCGGGTGATCCCCCACAGGCTGGGGTCGGGTTCGCGCCCGGCCAAGCGGGCACCCTCCGAGTAGGCCTCCCACTGGCCGATCAGGTCGTCGTTGGGCAGGAAGTTGGTGGAAAGGCAGCGCCAGCCGCGCTTTCCGGCCATCGCGATGCTCGAGGAGCGGTAGGAGACGCCCGGGATCATGATCGGCGGGTGGGGCTTTTGCAGCGGCGGCATGGCCCAGCCGAGACCGATTTCCTGCTGCTGCGCCGGCAGGTTCACCCGCCAGTACTTCCCGTCAAGATCGTAGGGAGCCTCGCTGGTCCAGATTGTCAGGATCATTTCGAGGGATTCACGGAAGCGGTCGATGTAAACGCCGCGGTCGACTTCAACGTCGAGGAACGGACGATCCGTGGTCAACCCTCCCGGCCCGACGCCGAAATTGACGCGCCCGCCGGAGAGTTGGTCGAGGAACGCTATCCGCAGCGCGACCGCGCCTGGGTTGTGAAGCGGCAACAGCGCGACCCCGGTTCCGAGACGCATCGTCTTGGTCTCCCGCGCCAGCGCGGCCAGGAACAGGTCTCCGGCCGGATAGTTCTCCCACTGGCTGGTAATGTGCTCGCCGGCCCAGAGCTCGGAAAAGCCCTTCTCCTCGAGCTCTGCGAACCAGGCCAGATCCTCCTCGAACCCCTGCGCCAGCGGTTTTTCGGGCGGATGCAGCGGCATCGAAAAAATGCCTAGGTCCATGGGGTCTCCAAGTCTGGTTCGACCGGGGAACGAATCCTGCTCGGACAGTCTAGGGCGAGGGCCCATAAAAGGCGCAGGGGCTTTTGACCTAGGTCAAAAGCCCCTGCTTTATTCGATTGTTGATGCCCCTTAGGGGGAGACCCCGCCAAGAGGCCCCGTACGGTCGACTTGCCAGCGATGCAGCAGTGCGTGTAGCCTCCGCATCGGGTTCCTCCAACTTCCCCACAACCTACTTAATCGAATATACACCCGCGCCGACTGATTGGGCTCCGGCCGGATCCCGCCGAACTAGTCCCAGGAAAGCGTTCCGGCGCTCGAATATTCGGTTACCCGGGTCTCGAAAAAGTTCTTCTCTTTGGGTATGTCGACCACTTCGCTCATCCACGGGAACGGGTTTTTCGACCCAAATTGGGCCGGCAGCCCGATGCGCTCTAGCCGGCGGTCGGCGATGTGCTGGACGTAATCGCGGAAAAGGTCGGCATTTAGCCCCAGCACGCCGGTCGGCAGGCAGTCGCGGGCGTAGGCCACCTCGTACTCGCAGGCTTCTTTGACCAGGTCGATGATCTCGCGCTCGAGATCTTCGGTCCAAGCCTCGGGATTCTCCTCGTGGATCGTGTTGATCAGATCGATGCCGAAATTGAGATGAATCGTCTCGTCGCGCATGATGTACTGAAACTGCTCACCGATACCGGTCATCTGGTTGCGGCGGTGGAAGGACAGGATCATCACGAATCCTGAGTAGAAGAAGATGCCCTCCATCACCACGTAGAACCCGACCAGGTTCTTGATGAAGCGCTGGATCCCGTCGATTGATTCGGTGCTAAATTCCGGGTCCAGCACGTCCTTGGTAAGGCTCATCACGAAGTCGTCCTTGCCCTCGATCGAGTCGACCTCGTGGTACATGTTGAAAACTTCGCGCGAATCGAGTCCGAGCGAGTCGACGATGTAGACGAATGAATGGGTGTGCAGCGCTTCTTCGAACGCCTGGCGCAGCAGGTACTGACGCGCTTCGGAGTTTGTGATGTGCTTGAAGATCGAGAGCACTATGTTGTTGCCGACCAGTGATTCGCCGGTGCTGAAGAATCCCAGGTTGCGCTTGATCACGAGTCGTTCGGCGTCGCTGAGGCGATTTGAGCGCCAGAGTTCAATGTCGCGCTGCATTGGCACCTCGGTGGGCATCCAATGATTGGCGCAACCGTTTACATAATGTTCCCAAGCCCAATGGTATTTGAGCGGGATCAGTTGGTTCACGTCCACGCGTTGGCAGTTGAGGAGGCGCTTGTTGGCCGGATCGATGCGCTTGCTCAGGTCCCAGGCACCGTCGGCTGACTCGGGTGACCCTTCCACGGGCTTCCCGCCGGATTCGGTTGAAATCTGGAGTTCGGTTCCGAAGCCGGTCTGCATGGTTGAAAATCCCCGTCCTGGGCGATCAGGTTCTGGTGCGTTTCGGCCCAGACGGATGCTCGGCCCAGGCCAGTTTGGCAGTTGATGCGGCCCTGGATTCGAACATACGCGGCGAAGCGCCAGACATTCGATTCGGCCACAGCCGAAAGTATTCAAATTATGCCCACAGCCGACAATATGTTGTGGCTAAGCGGGTTTCAAGAGTAGCACTTTTTCTACCGGTGGTGGCAGCCGCTCGCCCAACGACGTCGGGCAACCTGGTACATAAACCCAAGCCGGGCCGGGCCCCGGTTCTGCCCGCATGACTGCTTCAGCGGCCGCGACAAGCGGCACCCGCATGCGCATTCGTGACCTGACCGCGCGTCAGCGCCGCGCGATCCACGGCTGGTGTATGTACGACTGGGCCAATTCAGGGTTTGCGACCAGCGGCACGGTCGCGATCCTTCCCGTCTATTTCGTCTACCTTTTCCGTGATTCCTTCGGCCCCAGCACCAGTTTTCTGGGCATCACCTGGACGGGGAGTTCGGTCTGGGGCCTAGCGATCGCTTTTTCGACCGCGGTTGTCCTTTTCTCGAGTCCGGTGCTGGGCGTCATTTCCGACCGCGTGCCTATCAAAAAGCCCCTGTTATGGATTTACGTTGCCACCGGATCGCTGTTTACCGCGCTGGCGTTCTTCTGCGCCTACGTCGGCCAGCCCTGGGCCTGGTTGATCGGGACGTTCACGGTCGCCAACATCGGATTTGCCGGCAGCCAAGTGTTTTACAACGCCTTCCTGCCGCACCTTGCCCCGCGACAGCTGGCCGACGCCGTTTCAAGCCGCGGTTATGCCTACGGCTACGCCGGAGGCGGACTCCTGTTAGTCGCGCACCTCGGCGTGATCCTGGCCACGCAGGGCAGCGCGTTCGAGGATCTTGTCACGCGGGCGGCCATCGCCTCGATCGCCGCGTGGTGGTTCGGCTGGTCGCTCTGGACTTTCGCCACGCTACCCGAACCCCCGGTCGAGAAAGGCACCCCCGGCCTCTCGTTTGTAGGGGCCGCTAACACCGCGTTTTCCGAACTGGGCAAGACGTTTGGCCAGCTCCGCCGATTCCGCGTAGTCCTGATTTTCCTGGTCTCGTTCCTGCTCTTTAACGACGGCGTGCAGACGGTGACCGCCATAGCCGGCGCGTTCGCGGCCGATACGCTGAAGATCCCGCTGGCGTTCAACATGGCGACCATCGCCATCATCCAGGCGGTCGCCGTGCCCGGCGCGCTGGCGTTTGGCTGGCTCGCCGATCGATATACCACCAAATCGGCGCTTGCGATCGCGCTTACCGGTTGGATCGCGATCGTATTGTTCGGGGTCGCGCTGGCCCCGCTGGCCCCGCGCGATCACCAGGATTTCGACGTTCGCATCGAGTACCGCGCCGGCGAGGACCGGTACCTGGTCGCCGCAGCCCCCGATCAGGAGGATTCCCAGCCGGATATCGATGCGCCCCGCACGGCGAGCCTCGTAACCGGGCAGACCATCGAACCCGCCTCGGTTCCTTCGCTATTGACCGAGGCGCTAGCTGACCCCGACTACGAGTATTCGATTTCGTTTGCCGGCGGCCCGCACGCGGGTTCCTCGGTGCTCGGAGGAGGCCACCCGGCTGTAATCGGCGCCGGCGCGGTTGATTTCTGGCCGGTGCTGGTGCGCGACTTGATCTGGTCCCCGTTGGGGATCGACGCCGGTTATCAGTGGCTGATTCTGGGCGTGATGGTCGGCTGCGTGTTGGGCGGTAGCCAGGCCCTGGCCCGCAGCCTTTTCTCGCAGATAACCCCGCAGTCGCGCAGCGGCGAGTTCTTCGCCTTTTTCGGTTTCATGTCGCGTGCCTCGGCGGTGTTCGGCCCCACCCTTTACATTGCCGCCACCGCCGCGTTCGACACGCGTGTTGCGGTAACTATGATCCTGCTGATCATCGTTGCCGGCACGGTAGTTCTGCGCTGGGTTGATGTCGAATCGGGAGCCAGGGTGGCGGTGGCCGAGGACGCCCGGGCTAGCGCCGATTGATTGCGACCCGGTTCAGCCCCAGTTGGGTCGTTGCATCGTGAAGGCGTTGTTGACCTCGACGTAGTCCATGTATCCGAGCCGCCCGATCGGACGGAGCTTGAGGAAATCGACCCTGCCGTCGGTGAGCACCCGGTCGTCGATGTGGACTCCGATCACCTGACCGAATACCACGATGTTGGTCTCGTTCGGGTCTTGGCAATCCAGCTCGACCGATCGAATGTGAAGACACTCAAGGTGCACGGGACTATCGGCCACGCGGGGGCATTTGACCAGCCGCGCGGGAGCCTTGGCCAGACCGGCGTACTCGAACTCGTCCACGCTGGAAGGGGCCGGTACCGACGACGCGCTCATCTGCTCGCGCAATTCCCAGGTGGCCAAGTTGACTACGAACTCCCCGGTCGCTTGTGCATCGCGCACCGCGTCCTTCAACCCGCCGTGATCATGGTTGCCGGTGGCGGCGAACATCACCTGCGGAGGGTTGTACCCGACCCCGTTGAAGAAGGAATAGGGGGCGAGGTTGGCAGTCCCGTCGCTGCTCAGAGTCGATATCCAGCCTATTGGCCGCGGTACTACTAGGGCGCTAAGGCTGGTAAAGGCCGAGTCGGCGCCTGAATCAAGGTCTAGGAACAATCAATACCCCCACAGATCAAAGAGTGGATTTGGCAACTGATGGCAATCACGAACCCGCCCGCTCCCTAAATGCCCCCGATGAAGGGGTCTGGGTTTAAGCGCTGGGGTCCACCGGCAAGCCGGATCCGGTCGCGATCTCCCACTTGAACCCGTCCGGATCGGCGAAATAGCCGGAATAGCCGCCCCAGAAAGTCGGGGCCGCGGGTTTTACGATTCGGGCACCGGCCGCCTCGGCAGCCAGAAGGACGTTGTCTACTTCGGCGCGGTTGGCCACGTTGTGGGCGATAGTGAACGCGTGCTGGCCTTCCGGCATTTCTCCGAGAAGGTCGGAACCGGTTTCGTCGGCCAACGACTCCAGCGGATAGAGCGCCAACATCAATTCTGCGAGCAGAAAAAAAGTTATGGATGGGCCGCCCGCATCATGTTCCGGGAATCCGAGTCCGTCCCGATAGAACCGCGTAGATGCTTCAAGATCGGCTACCCCGAGTGTGATGATGCTGATCCGCGGTTCCATGGCACTGGCCCTGCTGTTTCCGGCCCCTCGATGTTGCCCTTATCGGCGTTGGCTGCAGAATGTCACCGTTTTGCCCGGATACCGGCATCCCCGGATGTGGATATGGTTGCGGGGGTCGGATTCGAACCGACGACCTCCGGGTTATGAGCCCGACGAGCTGCCACTGCTCCACCCCGCACGCGGAATACGGATGTCAGCGAGCCGATCTATAAGCCGCATTCTGTAATCGGTTGCCATCTATCTTGACCGACCGGTTGCCCGGCGGTTCTTTGCACCCCACCTGGGACTCGGCGGGCCGCGTCATCGTCCCGGCTTGGGCTTGCTCCGGATAGAGTTTGGCCTTTTCACTCCGGCTTTACCCGGCATTAGTCTCTGTGCCACTGGTCCTCGCCTCTCGGCGGACGGGCGTTACCCGCTATCCTGCCCTGCAGAGTGCGGACTTTCCTCACGCGTGGCGCGACAACCCGACCGGCTCGTGCGCATCCATATTCACTTGGGGAAAAGATCAACCTTCGACAGCTGAAGTAGCAGCCGAGAAACACTTAACGATTGGCGTCAAATTCATTGCGCTTCGTTGGCAAGTTACGCCTTTGGCACAGAGCCAGGACGCTTGACTGGGATCACCCGGCATTTCTGCCAGGCACTCCTTAGAAAGGAGGTGATCCAGCCGCACCTTCCGGTACGGCTACCTTGTTA